>NZ_JBEZDN010000015.1:0-95087 GCF_040648315.1 Pseudonocardia sp. NPDC049154 | reverse complement strand
GCGACTGCCCCTCTAGGGGCAGTCGCCACTCACGGGTGGTGGTCGGCATCGGGGCGCGGCGGGGGGTGTCGGGGGCGGCGGTGCGGGCGGCGTTGGAGGTCGTGCGGGACGTGGTCGGGGCGGAGGCCGACGTCGTCTACGCCTCGGTCGACGCCAAGGCAGGGGAGCAGGGCATCCTCGACGCGATCGCGCCCGCGCGGCTCGAGGTGCGGCCCGCCGGAGCGCTGGCGGGAGTCGCCGTGCCGGGTAGTGCGTGGGTCGACGAGGCGGTCGGCACGCCGTCCGTGGCCGAGGCCGCGGCCCTCCTGGTGGCGTCCGAGCTCGGTGTGCAGCCGCGGCTCGTCGTGCCCAAGACGATCGTGGGGGATGTGACGGTCGCCGCCGCCCGCGTCGAGCACACCTCCCTGACCAGCGGGAACTCCCCATCGGGATAGGCGTCCCCCGGGCGGGACCGTTCAGCTCCGATCGTCGGCTCGTTATGCTTCCGCGGTCGGCGACAGGGAGCCCGGGGCGACACCGGGTGCGTCCCGCGACCTTCTCTCCAGGGCGCGCCGGCCCACGACCAGCCCGCCGGGGCGATCCGCGGAAGGACCTGCACGTGACCCAGCACGACCAGTACCTCGTCGGCCTCGAGCTCGCCGGGCGCAAGGTGGTCGTCGTCGGGGGAGGCCAGGTCGCGCAGCGCCGGGTCTCCCGGCTGATCGCGTCGGGGGCGCTCGTCGAGGTCGTCTCGCCCGAGGTGACCCCGGCCGTCGAGGGCATGGCCTCGGCCCGCGAGATCACCTGGACGCCGCGCCGCTATGCCGAGGGCGACCTCGACGGCGCCTGGTACGCCATCGCCTGCACGGACGACGCCGAGGTCAATGCCGTGGTCGGCGCCGAGGCCGAGCGCCGCCGCGTCTTCTGCGTCCGCGCCGACGACGGCCGCCTCGGCACCGCCGTCACCCCGGCGACCGGGGAGTACGACGGCCTGACCGTCGGCGTCCTCGCCAAGGGCGCGCACCGCCGCTCGGCCGCGGTCCGGACCGCGCTGGTCGAGGCCCTGCAGGCGGGCGTGGTGCCCGACTCGGCCGACCCGGTGCTGCCGGGCGTCGCGCTGGTCGGCGGCGGGCCCGGCGACCCCGAGCTGATCACCGTCCGCGGGCGGCGACTGCTCTCCCGGGCGGACGTGGTGGTGGCCGACCGGCTCGGCCCGCGGGACCTGATCGAGGAGCTGGGGCCGGACGTCGAGGTCATCGACGCCTCCAAGATCCCGTACGGCCGCGCGATGGCCCAGCAGCGGATCAACGAGCTGCTGATCGAGCACGCGCGGGCCGGGAAGTTCGTGGTGCGGCTCAAGGGCGGCGACCCGTTCGTCTACGGGCGCGGGTTCGAGGAGGTCCAGGCCTGCGCCGAGGCCGGCGTGCCGGTCACGGTCGTCCCCGGCATCACCAGCGCCTTCGCCGCGCCGGCCGTCGCCGGGATCCCGGTCAGCCACCGCGGGGTGGCGCACGAGATCGTCGTGGTGTCCGGGCACGTCGCGCCAGACGACCCGCGCAGCCTCGTCGACTGGCAGGCGCTCGGCCGGATGCGCGGCACGGTCGTGCTGATGATGGCCGTGGAGCGGATCGCGCAGTTCGCCGCCGCGCTGATCGAGTACGGCCGGCCCGCGGACACCCCGGTCGGCGTGATCCAGGACGGCACCACCCGCATCCAGCGCACGCTGCGCGCCACCCTCGGCACGGTCGCGGTGCAGGTCAAGGAGCAGGAGATCAGCCCGCCGGCGATCGTCGTGATCGGGCCGGTCGCGGGGCTCGTGGCCCAGCGGTGAGCACCGCGCCGGTGCTGCACCTGGTCCGGCACGGCGAGAGCACCTGGAACGCCGCCGGGCTGCTGCAGGGCCGCACCGCGCACGTCGGGCTGACGGCGCGGGGCCGGGCGCAGGCGCGGGCCGCGGCGGAGGCGCTGCCGGTCGGCACCGACGCGCTGGTCCTCACGAGCCCGCAGCGCCGGGCGGCCGAGACAGCGGCCGTGGTGGGCCGGGTCCTCGACCTGCCGGTGCGCGAGTGCCCCGGCCTGCGCGAACAGTCGCACGGCGAGTGGGAGGGTCGCCCGGCCGCCGAGTGCGCCGGGGCGCTGGCCGGTGCGGAGCCGGACTGGGCCCCGCCGGGCGGCGAGACGGGCCGCGAGCTGCACGCGCGAGCCGGCCGGGTCCTGCGCGCGCTGCCCGCCGCCGGGTCGCTCGTGCTGGTCACCCACGGCGAGACGCTGCGGGCCCTCGTCGCCGCCGCCTGCGGGCTGGGGGTCGAGGAGGCGCCCCGGGAGGTCCCGGCCAACGGCACGGTCGTCGAGCTGCGGCCGGTCGGGCGGGGGAGGTGGGCGCGGGCGGAGGAGTTGGCTCCGCACCGCTGAGAGGTCGTGGAGCGGACGACGGGACTCGAACCCGCGACCCTCACCTTGGCAAGGTGATGCGCTACCAACTGCGCTACGTCCGCATCTGCACCCGGTCGCCCGGGGCCGCCGGGCTGTTCGCTCCGACGACGACCACAGTACCGCACCTCGGGAGGCCCTCCGACCAGGGGGTGATCACCCAGCGCGACGGGCCGGTGCGGTATGGGGCCTCACCGGTCGACCGGGTGTGACGCCCGGCGGCTTGCTTCTCCGCCCGCGGCGTGGTGTCGTCGTGGGCGACGGCAGTGGAGGAAGCCGGTGTGAATCCGGTGCGGTCCCGCCACTGTGACCGGGGAGCGCGTCCCCGCCCGATGGCCACTGCCCCGCGGGGGTGGGAAGGCCGGGGCACGCGCGTCGATCCGGGAGCCAGGACACTCGCCGCCGTCGCAGGTTTCGACGATGAGGGCGCGGACCCTCGAGGAGGCCAGGATGACCGGCGACGGTCGCGACACCGCTGCGCGCACCCCCACCGTGACGGTCCTCGGTGCCGGCGGGGGTGACCCGGACGCGGCCGAGGGCGCCGACCTGCTCGCCGCCGCGGACGCCGTCCTCACCACGCCTGACGTCGAGTCGACGGTCCTGTTCTACGCCGAGGCCTGGCGCGTCGAACGCCTGCCGGACCTGGCCGGGGCGGCCGCCGCCGTCGCCGACGCGATCGGTCTGGGGGCGGCGCGCGTGGTGCTCGCCGTGCCCGGCGACCCCGCGTCGAACCCGGCCTGCCGGGCGCTGCTCGACGGTCTGCGGGTCGCCGGGATCGAGGCGGTCGCGCGGCCCGGCGTCTCGCTCGTCCCGCCGCGGCTGAGCCCGATGCCGTGGTGACCGGGGACTTCTACGAGATCGTCCACGGTCGTCGGGACGTCCGGACCGGGTTCCTGCCGGACGAGCCGGTCGCGGACGCGGCACTCCGCCGCGTGCTCGAGGCCGCGCACGCCGCGCCGAGCGTCGGGTTCTCGCAGCCCTGGGACTTCGTCGTGGTGCGCGACCGGGCGACCCGTGAGCGCGTGGCCGGGCTCGTCGCCGCGCAGCGGGCCGCGTTCGCCGCCTCGCTGCCCCGCGCCCGGGCGGCGGCCTTCGGCGCGCTCAAGGTGGAGGCGGTGCTCGACACCCCGGTCAACGTCGTCGTCACCTCGGATCCCACGCGCGGCGGCCGGCACGTCCTCGGCCGATACGGGCGGCCCGAGATGGCCGGGCACTCCACGGCCTCGGCGGTGCAGAACCTGTGGCTGGCCGCGCGCGCCGAGGGCCTCGGCGTCGGCTGGGTCAGCTTCTTCGACGACGCCGGCCTGCGCGCCCTCGCCGACCTGCTCGGGCTGCCCGCGCACGTCGAGGTGGTGGCGTACCTGTGCGTCGGGCACGTGCGGGAGTTCGCGCCGGAGCCGGAGCTGGCGAGTGCGGGCTGGGCCCGTCGCCGCCCGCTGCGGTGGTCGGTGCACCAGGAGCGGTACGGAGACCGGGCGCTGCCCGGGGAGGTGGCGATGACCCTGCTCGACGAGACCGTGGCCGCGATCCGGCCCGCCGACGCCGCCGCCGAGGCGGAGGCGCGGGACCGGCTCGACCGGATGACGAAGCCGCGTGGCTCGCTCGGCCGGGTCGAGGACCTCGCGGTGCGGCTGGCCGGGATCGCGGGGCAGTGCCCGCCGGCGGTGCCCGAGCCCGCGGCCGTCGCCGTGTTCGCCGGGGACCACGGCGTCCACGCGCAGGGCGTGACCCCGTGGCCGCAGGAGGTCACGGCGCAGATGGTCGGGAACTTCCTGGCCGGCGGGGCCGTGGTCAACGCGTTCGCCCGCCAGCTCGGCGCCGAGGTCCAGGTGGTCGACGTCGGCGTCGCGGCGCCCCTCGACCCCGTGCCCGGGCTGCTCCCGCGCCGGGTCGCGGCGGGCACCGCGGACATGACGGCCGGTCCGGCGCTGACCCGCGACCAGGCCCGTCGGGCGGTCGAGGCCGGCATCGAGGTGGCGCGGGACCTGGTCGCCGCCGGCAACCGCTGCCTGATCACCGGTGACATGGGCATCGCCAACACCACGGCCGCGGCCGCCCTGATCTGTGCCGTCACCGGGGCGGACCCGGCCGACGCGACCGGGCGGGGCACGGGGATCGACGACGAGACGCTCGTCCGGAAGACCGAGGTCGTCCGGCAGGCGCTGGCCCGGCACACCCCGGACCCGGCCGACGGGCTCGGCCTGCTCGCCGCGTTCGGCGGCCTCGAGCACGCCGGCATCGCCGGGTTCGTCCTCGGCGCCGCCGCGCTGCGCGTCCCGGTGCTGCTCGACGGCGTCAACGCGGGGGCGGCCGCGCTCGTCGCCTCGGTCCTGGCCCCCGACGCCGTGGCGGCCTGCGTCGCGGGGCACCGCTCCGCCGAGCCGGGGCACCGGATCGCGATGGCGCACCTCGGCCTCGACCCGCTGCTCGACCTCGGGATGCGGCTGGGGGAGGGGACGGGCGCGCTGCTCGCCCTGCCGGTGGTGCAGGGAGCGGCGCGGGCCCTGGCCGACGTCGCCACCTTCGACGCCGCGGGGGTGGCGGACAAGGACGCGTGAGGGGCGAAAGCGTGATGGAACCATGATGCGCCTCTTCGGCGGGCTCACGCGGTCAGTGGGCCGGTGAGGGCAGCCGCCAGCTCTCGACCGGGTCGGCGAAGGAGAGCGCCGGGTCGTCCGCGGCGAAGGTCCGCGCCGGACCCGGCCCGGTCGCCCGCGTCTCGAACCGCACGGTGACCCGCCCGTGCCCCGCGCCCTGGACCCAGCCGTGACCGTGCTCGGTGTGGGCGACGTCGTCCCCCGCCCGCCACGGGCTCGCCGGGTCACGGGGTCCGTGCCGGCCGCCCGGCCGCGGCCCGAACTCGGTGCCCGGCTCCGGGTGGGCCTCCTCCGAGGTCTCGACGGTGAGCACCGTGTCCGCCGCCCCGAGGTCGTCCGCAGGCTCCGCGGGCGGGGCCGTGGTCCAGCCCGACGCCGACGGGACGGCCTCGAACAGCGCGGGCGGTGGGCTCTCCGCGAGCCCCGACAGCGACACCCCGACCAGCCGCACCCCGCCCTCCGGCACCGCGGTGCGGGCCAGGCGCTGCGCGACCGCGGTGAGCGTGGCGAGGTCGGTGGAGGCGAAGGCGGTGGTCTCGGAGCGGGTGTGGGTCTCGAAGTCCGCGTTGCGCGCCTTGACCGTGACGGTGCGCGCCGCCCGGCCGTCGACGACGAGCCGGCGGTGGGCCGCCGCCGTCATGCGCCCGACCTCGCGCAGGACGTCGTCCATCGCGGTGAGGTCGTGCTCGAACGTGGTCTCCGCCGAGATCTGCTTGGCGGCGCCGCGCGGGGCGACCGGTCGCTCGTCGATCCCGCGGGCGAGCCGGTGCAGCTCGGCGCCGACCGCGGAGCCGAGGACCCCGGCGACCTCGCGGGCGTCCATCGCGGCGAGGGCGCCGATCGTCTCGATCCCGACCTTGCGCAGCCCGGCCTCGGCCACCGGACCCACGCCCCACAGCGACCGCACCGGCAGCGGGTCCAGGACCTCCCGCTCGACCTCGGGCGCGACGACCGTCAGCCCGTCCGGCTTCGCCAGCTCCGAGGCGATCTTCGCCACCTGCTTGCCGGAGCCCGCCCCGACCGACGCCGGCAGCCCGGTCCGGGCCCGCACCTCGGCCCGCAGCGCGACGCAGAACGCCTCGACCTCGGCGGCGGACGCACCGGCGAGCGCGGGCGGTTCGAGGAAGGCCTCGTCGACCGACACCGGCTCCAGCACGGGCGCGGCCTCGCGCAGGACCGCCATGACCTCCTCGGAGATCACCTTGTACAGGGGGAACCGCGGTGGCAGGACGGTCGCGTGCGGGCAGCGCCGGCGCGCCTGGCCCATCGGCATCGCCGACCGCGCACCGAACACCCGCGCCTGGTAGCTGGCCCCCGCGACGACGCCACGGCCGCCGGTGCCGCCGACCAGGACCGGCCGGTCTGCGAGGGTCGGCCGGGTGAGCTGCTCGACGGACGCGAAGAACGCGTCCATGTCGAGATGCAGGACCCACCGGCTCACCCCGCCATTGTGACGGTCGGGACCGACAGCCTCCTGCGTCAGACCCGCGATCCGCGGACCTCGGCCGGCGAGACCCCGCGTTCCTGCGTGAACACGGCGCTGAACGAGAACGGGTCGGCGTACCCGACCCGGCGGGCGACCGCGGCGACCGTGGCCGAGGGCTCGGCGAGGTACTCCGCGGCCAGCCGCATGCGGCGCTGCCGGAGGTGCGCCAGCGGGGCGACGCCCACCACCGTGCGGAACCGCGCGGCGAGGTCGGTCGCGGCGACGCCGGCCTCGGCGGCGAGGTCCGCGACCGTCCACGGGCGCGCCGGGTCGTCCTCGATCGCCGCGAGGGCCGGCCCGACGACCGGGTCGGCGAACCAGGTCGGCTCCGCGCCGTGGGGACGGGCGAACCAGCAGGCCAGGGTGGCCGTGAGCAGGCGCTCCCGCAGGACGGGCGGGCCGTCGGCGGCCACCCGCGCCAGCAGGCCCGGGCACACCCCGTCGGGCACCACGGCGAGGTCCGGCAGCCCGCGCACGGACGGGGCGTCGTAGCGGCAGACCAGGACGTGGGCCCCGGCCCGCCCGGCACGGACCGGTGCGACCCGGCGGAGAAGCACCGCGCCGCCCCGGGCCAGGTCGGGTTCCGCGAGACCGCCGTCCAGCACGCCGCAGAGCACCAGGGAGTCGCCGGTGACCGTGAACGGCTCGTCCGGCGCCAACGCCCGCGTGGCCGGCGGGTCCCCGGCCGCGCGGATCCCCCGGTGCGGGGAGTCGGAGGGCGCGGTCACGCGACCCAGGGTAGAAGCCTCCCCCCGGTGCGACGACGCCGGTCGCCTACTCGGCGCAGCGATTTGATCACCGGCCGCGACGGCGGCGGGCGAGATCGGGGTGGCGAGCGGCTCGCGGTGATCGCCGGATCGGACGTCCACGGCCGGATGTGTCTTGCTCCGGTCCCGGACCGTGATCAGGAGGCTGCCGCGGGTCGCGACCACACGCCCGCCGCCCGTCGTGGGAAGACTCAGGAGTCGGACGGGACCGAGGTGAGCGCGGCGACCAACCGGTCGACGCTGACCTCCCCGCGGTACTGCTCGCCGTTGACGAACAGCGTGGGGGTGCCGCGCACCCCGCTGCGCACCCCGGAATTGAAGTCCGCCTCGACCCGGTCCTCGACCAGCCGGGTCGCGGGCCACACCACCCGGTCCGGGTTCACCCCCGCCTCGACGGCGTGGTCGCGCAGGTCGGCCTGGGTGAGGCGGGGTGGGCCGGGGGCGTAGAGGCTGTCGTGCATCGGCCAGAATCGGCCCTCGAGCGCCGCCATCTCCGCCGCCGTGGCCGCGGCCAGCGCGTGCGGGTGCAGCTCGTGCAGGGGGAAGTGCCGGAAGGCGAACCGCAGCTCCGCGCCGAGCCGCTCCCGCACCTGTTCGATCACCGGTGCGGCGGCGCGGCAGTACGGGCACTCGAAGTCGCCGTACTCCACCAGCGCCAGCGGCGCGTCGACCCGCCCGGCCACGTGGTCGTACGCTCCGAGCGGCGGATCGAGCTGCCCGATTTCGCCCACCTCCTCGCGTCCGCGTCGGGCCTCCGGGCAGGATGATCCGGTGGCCGTGACGACCTTATCCGAGCGGGGGGAGCTCTCCCGCGCCGCGCGGCAGTTCCTCCGCACCGAGTCCGGCTCGGCGGTGATGCTGATCTCGGCGGCGGTGATCGCCCTGCTCTGGGCGAACCTCCCGCTGGGCTACGAGACGTTCTGGCACACCCAGCTGTCGATGAACCTGGGCGAGTGGTCGCTGAGCCTGGACCTGCGGCACTGGGTGAACGACGGCCTGATGGTGCTGTTCTTCTTCAGCGTCGGGCTGGAGATCGCGCGCGAGATGACCCTCGGCGAGCTCCGCGGCTTCCGGGCGGTCGCGGCGCCGGCGGCCGCGGCGATCGGCGGGCTCGTGGTCCCCGCGCTCGTCTTCCTCGCCTTCAACGCCGGTACGACCGCCCAGAACGCGTGGGGCATCACGATCTCCACCGACACCGCGGTGTTGCTCGGCGTGCTCGCGCTCGTCGGCCCGCGCTGCCCCGACCAGCTGCGGGTGTTCCTGCTGGCGTTGGCGATCGTCGACGACATCGGTGCCGTCATCGCCATCGCCGTCTTCTACACCGCGCAGGTCAACGTCCTCGCGCTGTTCCTCGCGATCCTGCTCTTCGTCGCGCTCCTCGCGCTGCGGTTCGCCCGGTTCTGGCGCACGCCCTTCTACGCGGTCATCGGCGTGGTCATGTGGGTCGCCGTGCTGGCGTCGGGGGTGCACCCGAGCGTCGTCGGGGTGGCGCTGGGTCTGCTCGTCAACGCCTACGGGCCGCGCCGGCAGGACATGAAGCGCGCGCTGATCGTCGGGAAGACGTTCATCCTGGACCCGACGCCCGAGCGCGCCCTCGCCGCGCAGGCCGCGGTCACGGAGGCGGTCTCGCCCAACGAGCGGCTGCAGCTGAGGATCCAGCCCTGGTCGAGCTACGTGATCGTGCCGCTGTTCGTGCTGGCCAACGCCGGTATGGTGCTCGACCGCGAGACCCTCACCGCCGCGTTCGCCTCGCCGCTGACCTGGGGCATCATCGTCGGCCTCGTGCTGGGCAAGCCGATCGGCGTCACGATCGGGACGTGGGTGGCGCTGCGCACCGGCATCGGACGAGTCCCGGACACCCTGCGCTGGGGCCAGATCTTCGGCGGGGCCGGGCTGTCCGGAATCGGGTTCACGGTCGCCCTGTTCGTGACCGAGCTCGCGCTCGACGACGAGCTCCTCGTCAGCGAGGCCAAGATCGGCATCCTGACGGGGTCGGTGCTCGCGGCCCTGGTGGGCTGGCTGGTGTTCCGGCTGGCCGGGGAGCGCGGCGGGCAGTGCTCGCCGTCGGGGCTGCCGACGCTGCCGCCGCGGCCGTGGCGGCCGGTCGAGTAGCTCAGCGGAGCAGGGTGGCGCCGTCGTGGACCCGGACCTGCGGGGCCGCGGCGCCGAGTCCGGCCAGCGCGGCCGGATGGTCCGGACCGGCTTCGAGGTCGACGACCCAGGCCGCACCGGGCCCGTCCGCCCAGGCCTCGACGGCGCCCGTCGGGCCGAGGGTGATCGCGTCCATGGGGCTCGCGAGACCCTCGCCGGTGGCCTTGAGCAGGGCCTCCTTGCGGGTCCAGATCGTGAGGAACGCCCGGGCGTCGGCCGGCGGGCGGGTGCGCTCGACGGGGGAGAGGGCGTGCTCGGCGAGGCGGTCGAGGTCGGAGAGGGCGCGGACCTCCTCGACGTCGAGGCCGACGGGGCCGTCGTCGCTCAGCGCGACGCCGACGAAGTCCCCGGAGTGGGTCAGGGAGAAGGCGGGCGCGGTGCCGGTGGCCAGGCGCGGCTTGCCGTGGGGCTTGCCGCAGCGGCAGGTCCGGTCGAGGGCGATCCCCGCGGGGTCGGCGTCGAGGCGGGCGCCGAGCAGGAGCCGGGTGAGGGCGTGCGCGGCGAGGTAGCGGGCCTGGTCGACGGGGCGGCGGAAGGCCGCGAGCCGGGTGCGCTCGTGGGCGTCGAGCAGCGCGACGAGCTGCGGCGCCGACGAGGGGTCGACGGGTCGGGCCCACCAGACGTCCGGCACGGGCCGAGCGTAGTCGGGACCGCGCCACAGCGGTCGGTGCACCGCAGGTCGACGCCTCGGGAGCGTGGGGGTGGGGTGCGACCCGCGGGAGTTCAGGGCGCGACTCGCGGGGGCTGGAGCCTGACTCGCGGGGGCTGGAGCCCGACTCGCGGTGCCGAACGGCCGACTCGCGGTGCTGAAAGTCCCGACTCGCGGTGCCGAAACGGCCGACTCGCGGTGCTGGAAGTGCCGACTCGCGGTGCCGAAACGGCCGACTCGCGGTGCGGGAAGTCCCGACTCGCGGTGCGGGAAGTCCCGACTCGCGGTGCCGTAAGTGCCGACTCGCGGGACGGGGTGGTCGGTGGGAGGGGAGCGGGAGCCGCGGTCGAGCGGTCCCGCTCCCCTCCGGCGATCCCCCCACGTGAGGGTGCGGCGGGGCCGGCGCCCAGGAGTGGCCGGCCCCGCCGCGGTGTCAGCCGCTGCGACGTGCGGCGAAATCGGTGCGGAAGTGCACCGGGGTGGTGCTCGCCCGGCCGATCCGGGCGAGGGTGCGCGGCGCGTCCGAGCCGGCGGCCCGCGAGGTCTTCCCGCTGGCGGCGGCGCGGCGGGCGGCGCGGTTGGTGGGCTGGGTCGGGGTCTGGCTGGTGTCACGTGCTCGCACGAGGACCTCCTGGAGGAGAAGAGGGGCCGCCCCGCGGGGCGGTGTGCGCGTCCTCCCGTGGATCACGGCTCGCCACCCGACGCACGAGCGGCGGGCGGATCCGGGATCGCGGGCCGCAACACCCGCGCGATCCGAGGAGGGAGGACGTCCGGCCACTGCGGGGCGGCCCGGACGGACAGGAACCGGTCGGCGCGACAGCTGCGCCGGGAACGGGCGGCGGTCTCGGGAAGGAGAACCGCCGCGGCGTCTCACAGGGTGATGAGGTCCATGGCCGAAACCCTAGGGACACCTCCCGCGGGCCGCGACCGAATTACGGTGACCCTCGTGGACGGCTCCCCGGACGTGATCGTGATCGGCGGCGGGATCGCCGGTGCCTCGGTGTCCTACGAGATCGCCGCGCACCGCTCGGTGCTGCTGCTGGAGGCCGAGTCGTCGCTGGCGGTGCACTCGACCGGCCGCTCGGCGGCGACCTACATCCCCGGCCACGGCACGGCCGTGTTCCGCGCGCTCATCCGCGCGAGCGCGCCGCGTTTCGCCGCCCTGGCCGAGGAGCTGGAGGCGCCGCCGTTCCTGCGGCCGCTGACCGTCGTCTGGGCGGCGTCCGACGAGGACGGCGAGCGCGCGCTGCAGCAGCTCCTGGCCGAGTGGGCCGCCGAACCCGACGGCCCCCGCGCCCTGACCGGCGCGGAGACGGCGAAGGCCTGCCCCGGCCTGCGGGACGTGCGCACCGGCGCGATCACCGAGTCGGCCGCGGACGCCGACGCCATCGGCCTGCACGGCGCTTACGTCCGCGGGTTGCGCCGCCGGGGCGGCCGGGTCGTGCAGGGCGCCCGGGTCACCGCGATCACGCGGACCGGCGACGCGTGGCGGGTCGAGACCCCGGCGGGCACGTGGACCGCACCCGACGTCGTCGACGCGGCCGGGTCGTGGGCGGACGTCGTCGCCGCGTTCGCCGGGGTGCCGACAGCCGGCCTCACCCCGTACCGCCGCACGATCGCGATCTGCCCGTGCACGCTGCCCGCGGGCATGCCGATGCTGATCGACGCCGCCGAGCGCTTCTACTGCAAGCCCGAGGGCGAGACCCTGCTGCTCTCGCCCGGCGACGAGACCCCCGCCGAGCCCGGCGACGCCCGTCCGGACGAGCTCGACGTCGCCCTCGCCCTCGAGCGGGTCGAGGAGGCGCTGCACCTCGGCCTGCGCTCGGTGCGTACGTCCTGGGCGGGGCTGCGGACCTTCGCGCCGGACCGCGACCCGGTCGTCGGGGCTCGTCCGGAGTTCCCCGGATTCCACTTCTTCGCAGGTCAGGGCGGTTCCGGGATCGAGTCGGCGCCCGCACTGGCCGCGCTCGGGGCGGCCGTCGTGACGGGGACCCCGGTGCCGGCGGACGTCGCCGTCCGGCCGGGGCAGGTGTCTCCGTCACGCTTGTAAGCGCGCGCTCACTTCTTGCGGCACGATGGGGGGATGGCGCCGACCACCACCTCCGGCCGCGAACTCTTCGACGGGCCGTTCTGGAGCGATCCCTATCCGGCCTACGCCGATCTACGCGCGGACGAGCCGGTGCGCCGGCTGGACCTGCCCGACGGCCCGATGTGGATCATCGCCCGGTACGAGGACGCGCGGGCCGCGTTCGTCGACGCGCGGTTCTCCAAGGACTGGCGCTACACCCTGCCGGCCGACCAGCGCGCCGCCATGCCGGCCGCACCCACGCCGATGATGCTGCTGATGGACCCGCCGGACCACACCCGGCTGCGCAAGCTCGTCAGCCGCTCGTTCACCGCCCGGCGGATGTCCGAGCTCCGCCCGCGCGTGCAGGAGATCGCCGACGACCTGCTCGCCGCCCTGCCCGCCGACGGCACCGTGGACGTCATGGCGGAGTACGCCTTCCTGCTGCCGGTCCGGGTGATCTGCGAGCTGCTCGGGGTGCCGGCGGAGGACCGCGACGACTTCGGCCGCTGGTCGTCGACCATGATCGACGAGTCGCCGCAGGACGAGAAGTTCGCCGCCTCGCAGAAGCTGTCGGAGTACCTGGCGGGGCTGATCGACCGCAAGCGCACCCAGCCGGACGACGCCCTGCTCAGCGCGCTGACCCAGGTCTCGGACGAGGACGGGGACGCGCTGTCGCAGGAGGAGCTCGTCGCCATGGCGATGCTGCTGCTCATCGCCGGCCACGAGACCACGGTCAACCTGATCGGCAACGGGGTCCTCGGCCTGCTCACCCATCCCGAGCAGCGCGAGATCCTGGCCGACAAGCCGGAGCTGTGGCCGAACGCCGTCGAGGAGTTCCTGCGCTGGGACTCGCCGGTCACCAACGCGCCGGTCCGGTTCGCCGCCGAGGACGTCGAGGTCGCGGGGACGACGATCCCCGAGGGCGCCGTCGTCATGCTCGGGATCGCCGCGGCCAACCGCGACGACGCCCGGTTCACCGATGCCGCCCGGCTCGACGTGACCCGCGACGACCGCGGGCACCTCGCCTTCGGCTACGGCCTGCACCACTGCCTGGGCGCCCCGCTGGCCCGGATCGAGGGCGAGGTGGCGCTGCGCAGCCTGCTCACCGCGCGTCCGGAGCTCGATCTGGCGGCGGACGACCTGACCCACCGGCGGAGCACGCTGATCCGCGGCCTCACGGAGCTGCCGGTGCGGCTCGGCGCACCCGCCTGAAACCGGGACGGGGCGGGTACAACGGAGGGACACGTCGCCGAGCCGGAGGTCGCGCGCGATGCCCCAACCCCAGGACCCGTTCGGCGGCGGGCTCGGCCCGTTGGAGGACCTGCTGCGCGGGCTCGTCAACGGCCTCGGCTTCCCCGACGACGACCGGGACGACGAGCCGCAGCAGCGGGGTCCCGAACGTCCCCGGCGGACCTCGACGCGGCGGCTGGACCGGCACGGCCGCGACCTGACCGCCGAGGCCCGGGCCGGCCGGCTGGACCCGGTCGTCGGCCGGGACGCCGAGATCGACCAGGTCGTGGAGGTGCTGGCGCGCCGCACGAAGAACAACCCCGTGCTGGTCGGCGAGCCGGGCACGGGCAAGACCGCGATCGTCGAGGGGCTGGCGCAGCGGGTCGCGGCCGGCCGGGTGCCGGTGGCGCTGCGGGACGTCCGGGTCGTCGCACTCGACCTGGCAGGGATGGTCGCCGGGACGAAGTACCGCGGCGAGTTCGAGGAGCGGCTCACCGCGGTGATCGACGAGATCGTGGCGGCGGGGCGTTCGGTGGTGGTGTTCGTCGACGAGCTGCACCTGGTGGTCGGGGCCGGCTCCGCGCAGGACCAGGCCATGGACGCGGCCAGCATCCTCAAGCCCGCACTCGCCCGCGGCGACCTGCAGCTCGTCGGTGCGACCACGCCCGAGGACCATCGCCGCTACATCGAGCGCGACGCCGCCCTGGACCGCCGGTTCGAGGTCGTCCGGGTGCCGGAGCCGACGCCCGAGGCGACCGCCGAGATCCTGCGCGGGCTGCGGCCGCGGTACGAGGAGCACCATCGAGTCCGGATCACCGACGCCGCGATCGACGCCGCCGTCGCGCTCTCCGTGCGGTACCTGCGGGACCGGTACCTGCCGGACAAGGCCGTGGACCTGATCGACCGCGCGGCCGCGCGGTCCGGGTTGCGCGGCCGCAGCGACCAGCCGGACCACCGCGTCGAGGAACTGGTCCGGGCCCGCGAGGTGGCCGCCGACGCCGGCGACACCGAGCGCGTCGCGATGCTCGACCGCGAGCTCGAGCGGCTGGTCCTGGAGAACGGGCCGCGGGACCGCACCGAGATCACCGCGCGGGAGGTCGCCGAGGTCGTCGCCGACCGGACCGGCATCCCGGTCGCCGACCTCACCACCTCCGAGCGGAGGCGGCTGCTGGACCTGGAGGAGCACCTGCACCGCCGGGTCGTCGGGCAGCACCGGGCCGTCGAGGCCGTCGCGGACGCGGTGCGCAGCGCGCGGGCCGGGCTGGCGAACCCGGACCGGCCGTCGGGCTCGTTCCTGTTCCTCGGCCCGACGGGTGTCGGCAAGACCGAGCTGGCCCGCGCCCTGGCTGCCGCCCTCTTCGGCTCCGACGAGCGCATGGTCCGGCTCGACATGAGCGAGTACGGCGACCGCGCGTCCGCCACCCGGCTGATCGGCGCGCCACCCGGCTACATCGGCCACGACGAGGCGGGCCAGCTCACCGAGCCGGTGCGCCGCGACCCGTACAGCGTGGTGCTGCTCGACGAGATCGAGAAGGCGCACGCGGACGTCGTCGCCACGCTGCTGCAGGTGCTCGACGCGGGCCGGCTCACCGACGCCCGCGGCCGCACCGTCGACTTCCGGCACGCGATCGTCGTGATGACCAGCAATCTCGGTGCCGAGGAGATCCTCGCGGCGGCCGCGGCGGGCCGGCCGGTGGAGTCGATCCGCGAGCAGCTGATGTTCGCCGTGCGGCGGCACCTGCGGCCGGAGTTCCTCAACCGGATCGACGACGTCGTGTTGTTCGAGGCCCTCGACCGGGCCGAGATCCGCGAGATCGCCGAGATGATGCTGGCCGGCACCCGGGCGCGGCTGGCCGCGCAGGGCGTCGAGCTCGTGGTGGAGCCGGAGGCGCTCGACCGGCTGTCCGAGCTCGGCCACCGGCCCGAGTACGGGGCGCGGCCGCTGCGCCGGGTCGTCGCGCGCGAGGTGGAGCGGCGGCTGGCGCGGCTGCTGCTCGCCGAGGAGCTGCGGTCCGGCGGGCGGGCCCGGCTGACCGTCGCCGACGGGGAGCTGCAGCTGACCTCTGACTAAAGTCAGAGGAATGGACGGCGGTGCGGTGGCCCAGGTCCGGCGGTTCAACCGGGCGGTCGTGCGCCGGGTCGGAGCGCTCGAGGAGGGCTACCTCGGTCGTGACCGGCCGCTCGGCCAGGCCCGGCTGCTCTGGGAGATCGGGCCCGAGGGCGCCGAGGTGCGCGAGCTGCGCGCCCGGCTCGGCCTCGACTCGGGCTACCTCTCGCGGATGTTGCGGGCGTTGGAGGGGGCGGACCTCGTCGTCGTGGACACCGAGGAGACCGACGCCCGGGTCCGGCGTGTCCGGCTCACCTCGGCCGGGCGGGCGGAGCGGGCCGAGCTCGATCGTCGCTCGGACGCGCTGGCCGCGTCGATCCTCGAACCGCTGAACCCCCGGCAGCGGGACCGGCTGATCGCCGCCACGGGGGAGGTCGAACGGCTGCTCACCGCCTCCACCGTCGGGGTCGCCGTCACGCCGCCGACGCGGCCGGAGGCGCGGGACTGCCTGCGGGCGTACGCCGAGGAGCTCGCCGGGCGGTTCGAGGGGGGCTTCGACCCCTCGGTCGGCCCCGCCGCGGGAGCCGCGGAGTTCACGCCGCCCGCCGGCGAGTTCCTGGTCGCGACGCTCGACGGCGAGCCGGTCGGCTGCGTCGGCGCCAAGTTCGGGGCCGACGCCGCGGAGATCAAGCGGATGTGGGTGGCGCCCGCGGCCCGGGGCCTCGGGCTCGCCCGGCGGCTGCTCGCCGAGATCGAGGAGCGAGCCCGCGTGCACGGGCTGCGCGCGACCCGGCTCGACACGAACGCCACGCTCGTCGAGGCGATCGCACTGTACCGCTCGGCGGGCTACCGCGAGGTCCCGCCCTTCAACGACAACCCCTATGCCCACCACTGGTTCGCCAAGGACCTCGACCCGGCCGGGTAGGGTCGCCGCGAGCCGTCCCGGGGGAGGTCGCGATGGCGGGCCGCCGCCCCACGCTGAAGGACGTCGCGGCCCGGGCCGGGGTCTCCCGGGCGACCGCCTCCCTGGTGATCCGCGAGGAGCGGGGGCCCAGCGCCGCCTCCCGCGAACGCGTGCGCGCCGCGGCGGCCGAGCTCGGCTACGTCCCCGATCCCACCGCCCAGGTGTTGCGCCGGCGCCGCAGCCGGCTCCTCGGCGTCGTCTTCACCGCCCGGGACGCGTTCCACGCCGACCTGCTCGACGGCCTCTACCCGGCCGCCGAGGAGCGCGGCTACACCGTGGTGCTCGGCGCGGTCTCGCCCGTCCGGCGGCAGGAGCGGGCGGTCCAGGCGCTGCTCGCGTCGCGGTGCGAGGCGCTGGTGCTGCTCGCCGGGCGGTACGGCCCGGCCGAGATGGAGGGGCTGGCGGCGCGGCTGCCGGTCGTCGACGTCGGGCGGGTCGGTGCGGGCCCCGCGCAGGTCGACGCCGTGGAGAGCGCCGACGACGAGGGGGTCGCGGCCGCCGTCGACCACCTCGTCGGGCTGGGGCACCGGGCGATCGTGCACGTCGACGGCGGCGAGCAGCCGGGCGCGGAGGAGCGGCGGCAGGGCTACCGGGACGGGATGCTCCGGCACGGGCTGGCCGTGCGGATCCTGCGGGGCGACAACACCGAGGTCTCCGGGGCCGCGGCGGTCGCCGAGCTGCTGCCGGACCTGCCCACCGCCATCCTCGCGAACAACGACCAGTGTGCGGTCGGCGTGCTCGACGCCCTGCGCCGGCAGGGGATCGACGTGCCCGGCCGGGTCTCGGTCGTCGGCTACGACGACAGCCAGCTCTCCCGCCTCGCCCACGTCGACCTCACGACGGTCGCGCAGGACGCGGCCGAGATCGCCCGCCTCGCCGTCGGCTGCGTGCTGGAGCGCGTGGAGGGGGAGGAGGCGCCCGCCCCCCGCCGCATCCGCCTCCGCCCCCACCTCGTGGTGCGGGGGACCACCGGGGTTCCGGGGGTGTGAGGGTGGGATCCGAGGTGCGGGATCCGGGGAACGGGGATCCGGGGGGCGGGATCCGAGGGGCGCTGGCCCTGGGGCGCGTCCCGGAGGCTGCCTCGCACCCGCTCGGTCGCCTGACACCCGCTCGGTCGCCTGACACCCGCTCGCGCCTCGCACCCGCTGCCGCCCCGCGGCACACCTCCGACGATCCGCGACACATCCCGTCGACCGGGGTGTGGGGCGGTCAAGCGGTTGTGCGAGCCGTGCAGGTCCTCGCCGACGGGGCCGCTGCGGCCGGTCCGGCCGAGGACCCGTCGCGCCCGGATTCCCCGGTGCCGCGCCCAGGTTCCCCTGTGCCGCAACGAGATGAGCGTGGTGGTCGTCGGAGCGGCCCGAAACAGCACTGATGCTCATCTCGAGCGCCCGATGGCCGAGGTGCCGCTACCGGGACTTGACGCACCTCGACACCCGGCCCCACACTTCTCCCGAACTTAGATCGATCTAACTCATCCCGCGCCCACCGGCGCCACGGTGCGAAGGAGCTCCCATGCTGCGAGTGGCCCTGTTCGGATGCGGTCGGATCGGGCGGGTGCACGCCGCCGCCGTCGCCGCCCACCCCCGGGCCGAGCTCGCGTGGGTGTGCGACCCGATGGAGGCGGCCGCCAAGGAGCTCGCGGGGCAGTACGGGGCCGAGGCCGGGTCGGACGTCGCCGCGGTGCTGGCCGACGAGAGCGTCGACGCCGTGATCGTCGCCTCGCCCACGCCCACCCACGTCGAGCTGCTCACCGCCGCGGTCCGGGCCGGCAAGGCCGTGATGTGCGAGAAGCCGATCGACCTCGACCTCATCCGGGTCGACGCCTGCTGGAACGAGATTGGCGAGCTCTCCCCGACGGTCATGGTCGGCTTCAACCGCCGCTTCGACCCGTCCTTCCGCGAGATCCGCGACCGGGTGTCGGCGGGCGAGATCGGCCGTCTCGAGCAGCTCGTGATCACCAGCCGGGACCCCGCCCCGGCGCCGAAGGCGTACATCGAGACCTCCGGCGGGCTGTTCCGCGACATGACGATCCACGACTTCGACATGGCCCGCTTCCTGCTGGGCGCCTCGGGCTCCGGGGAGGTCGTCGAGGTGCAGGCAATGGGCGCCAACCTGATCGAGCCGTACATCGCCGAGGCCGGGGACATCGACTCCGCCGTCGTGGTGCTGCGCTCGGCCGACGGGGCGCTCGCGCAGATCACCAACTCGCGGCGCTGCGTGTTCGGCTACGACCAGCGCGTGGAGGCGTTCGGCGCCACCGGCATGCTGACCGCGCAGAACCAGCTGCCGACGAGCGTCCGCTACGCCGGCGCGGACCGCAGCGAGGCCGCCGCGCCGTACCAGAACTTCTTCCTCGAGCGGTACAGCGCCGCGTACGCCCTCGAGCTCGACCACTTCGTGACGGCCGTGGAGGCCGGCACCGCGCCCTCGCCGAGCTTCGCCGACGGCCGGGCCGCGCTCGTGCTCGCCGACGCCGCTGCGGAGAGCCTCCGCACGGGGAGCACGGTCCGCGTCGCGGGATGACCCGGGGCCGCGGCGGCGTTGCGATCAGCATGACGATGCTCGCCACCGCGCCGGCAAGGGCGCGCACCCTCGACGACCTGTTCGCCGACGCCCTGCGCGACGCCGAGCGCATGGCCCCCGGCCTGCTCCTGCTCGCATTCGACGGCTCGGACGAGGTCGAGGCCGACGCCCGCCGCCTGCTGACGACGGACCCCGGCTGCGCCTTCGTGCGGTTCGCGGTGCACCGCGAGGACGGCGAGGTCGTGGTCGAGGTCCGGGCGCCCGAGTCCCGCCCGGAGATCCTCGAGGCACTCGTGGTGAGGGCCATGTCCGCGGGACGCTGAGCCGGAGATCGGCCAGACTGGTCCCATGACCGGCACCCTCGGCGAGGTGTCCACCCGCACCGTCGGAGGGCGCACGCTCCGCGTCGCGATCCGTCGCGGCGACGGCTCCCGCACTCCGTTGCTGCTGCTCAACGGCATCGGCGCCCGCCTCGAGATACTCGAGCCGTTCGTCGAGGCGTTGCCCCGGGAGCTGGAGGTGGTCCGCTTCGACGTCCCGGGCGTCGGCGGGTCGCCGCGGCCCCGGATGCCGTACCACATGGCGACGTTCGCACTGACCGTCGGCAAGCTGGTGCGTGAGCTGGGCTACGGGAAGGTCGACGTCCTGGGCTACTCCTGGGGCGGAGGGCTCGCCCAGCAGTCCGCGCTGACCGGCCGGGACTGGGTCCGCCGACTGGTGCTCGTGGCCACCGGCACCGGTTCGCTGATGGTGCCGGCCCGGCCCGCGGTGCTGAGCAAGATGCTGACCCCGCGGCGCTACCGCGACCCCGCCTACGCCGCGCGGGTCGCCGGTGAGATCTACGGCGGCTCGATGCGCACGCACCCCGAGCGCGCCTCCCGCCTCCTGCAGTCGTCCGACGACGGCGACGCTGCGGGCTACGAGCGTGGCTACCTCTACCAGCTCCTCGCCGGCGCGGGCTGGACCACGCTGCCCGTCCTGCGCCTGATCGCGGCCCGCACGCTGATCGTCTCCGGGGACGACGACCCGCTCATCCCGCTGGTCAACGCCCGGGTCCTGCACCGCGGCATCCCCGACTCGCACCTGCACGTCTACCGCGGCGGGCACCTGGCGCTCCTCACCGAGCCCCACGAGCTGGTGCCGGTGATCGACCGGTTCCTGGCCGCTCGCTGATCAGGCGGCGTCGGACGGCCGACCGCCGACGATCGGCGTCACCGCCACGTAGGTCACCGCCGCCGCGCACCCGGCCACGACCAGCGCCGCGCCGGCCGCGGCTCCGCCGAGCGCGAGCCCCCGGAAGGCCACGCCGATCGCGAGCGCCAGGCCGACCAGCACGGCCACGGCCAGGACCGCGCCGGCGGTCCCCGGCCGCCGGCGCACCACGGCCACGGCGACCACCAGCACCGCTGCCACGACCGCACCGCCGAGCGCGAAGTCCGGGCCCGTCACCGGCACCCGCCAGCCGAACAGGGCGGCGACGTAGGCGGCCCAGGTGAGCCCGGCCCGAACCGCGGCCGCGCGCATCGGTCCGGGCTGCGCGACCACGGACAGCGCCAGCACCCCTGCCGCGACCGCCACCAGCAGCACCGCGATCGCCGTGGCGGTCCAGGTCAGCGTGGCGAACCCGAGGTAGGTGGCGGCCACGCCCAGGCCGACGCACAACGCTCCCGCCCAACCCAGCGGGCCCGGGCGGTGGGGCCTGCGCGCGCTGTCGGTCACGTTGCCGGTGTCGCCCCGGCGCGCCGTGGTGTTACCGCAGGTCGCCCGGGGTCGTGCGGGGGAAGTGCCGCGAGAGGGGCAGTCGGCACGCACGGGGGAGGGATGATCGGGGCATGACGTACGAGACCCTCGACTACACGGTGCGCGACGGCATCCTCACGCTCACCCTGAACCGGCCGGACAAGCTCAACTCCTTCACCGTGACCATGGCGGACGAGCTGATCGCGGCCTACGACCGGGCGAGCGCCGACGACGAGGTGGGCGCGATCGTCGTGACGGGGGCCGGCCGGGCGTTCTGCGCGGGCATGGACCTGTCGTCGGAGGGCAACGTGTTCGGCCTCGACGAGTCGCAGCAGCCGACGCTGCAGGACCTGGAGGAGCGCTTCGAGGACCCGGAGATCGTCGACGGCGTGCGCGACACCGGCGGGCAGGTCTCGCTGGCCGTCTACCGCTGCACCAAGCCGGTGATCGCGGCGATCAACGGTGCCGCCGTCGGGATCGGGGCGACCATGACCCTGCCGATGGACGTGCGGCTGGCCTCGGAGGACGCTCGGATCGGCTTCGTGTTCGGCCGCCTCGGGATCGTGCCGGAGGCGGCCTCGACCTGGTTCCTGCCCCGGATCGTCGGGATCAGCCGGGCCCTGGAGTGGGTCTACTCGGCCGACGTCCTGAGCGCGCAGGAGGCGCTCGATGGCGGCCTGCTCCGGTCCGTCGTGCCCGCCGACCAGCTGCTGGACACGGCGTACGCGCTCGCCCGGAAGTTCGTCGACGGGCACTCGCCGGTGGCCACGGCGCTGATGCGGCAGATGATGTACCGCAACAGCGCGGCGCCGCACCCGGTGGAGGCGCACCGCGTCGACTCGCTCGCGATGTTCTACACGTCGATCGCCGACGGGAAGGAGGGCGTGCGCGCGTTCCTGGAGAAGCGGCCGGCCGAGTTCACCGGCCGGGCCAGCGCGCTGCCGCCCTTCGCCCCGTGGCAGGCCGACGACTGAGCCTCAGTAGGCGATGAAGAGGATCTCGTCGCGCGAGTACTCGTGGCCCGGGTGCTTCTCCTTGAGGTGGGCCTGGGTCTTGGCGACGAGGTCGTCCTCGTCCGTGCCCTGGATCTGCTCGCCGCACGGGCAGTTGAGTCGCGTCTTCATCGTGCTCTCCTCTCACGGGGATATGCACCGACCCTAATGCGGGACGGCGGCCCGTGTGATCGTCCCCCGTGTGATCAGCCCCGCCCGATGAACGGCATGGTGGTGGCCGTGATGGTGAGGAACTGGACGTTCGCGTCGAGCGGGAGGTTCGCCATGTAGCGGACGGCGTCGGCGACGTGCCTGGCGTCGAAGGTCGGCTCCGGCCGCACCGACCCGTCCGCCTGACGTGCCCCGGTGGCGATCCCGGCGGTCATGTCCGTGGCCGCGTTGCCGATGTCGATCTGCCCGCAGGCGATGCCATAGGGGCGGCCGTCGAGCGAGATCGACCGGGTCAGGCCGGTGATCGCGTGCTTGGTGGCGGTGTAGGCCACGCTGCCCGGACGCGGGACGTGCGCCGAGATCGAGCCGTTGTTGACGATCCGGCCGCCCTGCGGGTCCTGCTCGCGCATCACCGCGAACGCCGCCCGGGCGCAGAGGAACGACCCGGTGAGGTTGGTGTCGACGGCCGCGCGCCAGGCGGCGACCTCGATCTCGTCGGGCGTGCCGGTGGGCCCGAACGTGCCGGCGTTGTTGACCAGCAGGTCCACCCGGCCCCACGCCCCGACGGCCGCGCGGAACAGCGCCGCGACCGACTCCTCGTCGGCGACGTCCGTGGGCACGGCGAGCGCGTCGCCGAACCCCTCGGCGGTCTCCGCGAGCGGCTCGGGCCGCCGCCCCGCCAGGGCGACCGCCCAGCCGTCCTCCAGGAGGGCGCGGCCGATGACCCGGCCCAGCCCCGATCCCGCTCCGGTCACGACCGCGGTGCGCTGCATGTGGAGGTTCTACCGGATCCGCCGGGGGAGATCGGTCCGCCGGTCAGTTCGTGGCGGCCCAGCGCTGCTCGATCCGTCCGTAGCGCCACACCGCGAGTGCCCCGAGCCAGGTGACCACGAAGAGGGCGACGACGAGGTACCCCACCACCTCGAGGTCGAGCGCGGCCAGGGCGGCCAGCGGCCCCGTCGTGACGTGCAGCCTCTCGCCCAGCAGCTGCAGCAGCTCGATCAGCCCGATCACCAGCGCCACGACCACGGACAGCGTGGTGACGGTGAGGTTGTAGAAGACCTTGCGCACCGGGGTGACGAACGCCCACTGGTAGGCGGCGGACATGAACACGCCGTCGGCGGTGTCGAACAGGCTCATCCCGGCCGCGAACAGCACCGGGATGACCAGGATCGCGTACCAGGGCAGCTGCGCCGCGGCGGCGCCGCCGGCCAGGACCAGCAGCGTGACCTCGGTGGCGGTGTCGAACCCGATGCCGAACACGAACCCGACGACGGACATGTGCCAGGGCCTGCTCACCGCCCGCAGCGTGCGGCCGAGGACCCGGGCGAGCAGGCCGCGGGAGGCGAGATGCCGCTCGAGGGCCGCGTCGTCGAGCGGCTCGGTGCGCATCCGCGCGAACACGCGGGCGATGCCGATCATCGCCTGCAGGTTGAGCATCCCGATCAGGACCAGGAACCCGCCGCCGACCAGGGTGCCGACCAGGCCGAGGGTCTCCTTGACCGACGACGAGGCGTCGCCCGGCTCGCCGACCAGCGTGCGGACCCCGAGGGCGAGCAGCAGCGCCAGCACGAACACCACCGAGGAATGGCCGAGCGAGAACCAGAACCCGACGCCGCGGGCCCGTTTCCCCTCGCTGACCAGCTTGCGGGTGGTGTTGTCGATAGCGGCGACGTGGTCGGCGTCGAAGGCGTGCCGCATGCCGAGCAAATAGGCGGTGAGGCCGATGCCGAGCCCGAACGTGCCGCCCGAGGCCAGCGCGAGGTGCTGCGGCGCGACCACCGCGGCCAGCAGCGTCCAGCCGCCCAGCGTGAGCAGCAGGATGACCGCCGTCATCCCGGCGAGGTGCCGGCGGTCCGTGCGGTCGAAACGGGTCCGCGGCACGGACTGCGCGGGGGGAGCGATCACGAGCGTGATGCTCGCATGCACAGTTCTTCAGATGGAAGGGCTTGTGCGCCTTGGCGTTCCGAGCCTGCGCATCATGGTTCCACAACGCCCGAATTGCGGCGCTGAACGGGCGTGAGGGAACCATCGTGCGATTCCGGTCGGAGGTGGAGAAGAGCGGCGACGAGGAGCGCGACGAATCCGGCGAGGTAGACGTCGGGCTGCAGGGAGATCGCGCCGGTCGAGGGGATGGGCCCGACGTCGGGTCCGGGCAGCCTCGTGATCACGGCCGCGGTCACCAGCAGCAGTGTCGCGAGCCCGAGCCGGGCGTGCCGGACGGTCAGGAGCACGAGCAGCGGGACGCACCAGACGAAGTGGTGCGACCAGGCGAAGGGCGCGACCGCCGCGGAGGCGAGCCCGACCACGGTGAGGGCGAGCAGGTCGTCCCCGCGCCGGTGCGCACGGACCGCGACGGCCAGCGCGGCGGCGGTCAGCAGCGCCGCCGGCACCAGGTACACCGGCACGTTCTCGCCGAGGACCCGGGCCACCAGGCCGTCGATCGAGTGGTTGCTGGTCGCCGCGACGTCCGAGATCCGGTTCGCGGCCGCGAACGTCCCGCGCACCCAGTACTGCACCGACTCGGCCGGTGCGACGGCGAACCCCAGCCCGGTCGCCGCCACGAACGTCCCGACGGCGACCGCCGCCTCCCGGCGCCGCCCGACGAGCAGCAGGTACACCACGAACAGCAGCGGCGTGAGCTTGAGCGCCGCGGCCAGCCCCAGCCCGGCGCCGCGCCACCGCGACGGGCGGCCGGTGAGGTCGAGCAGCACCAGCGCGAGCAGGACGACGTTGATCTGCCCGAGGTAGAAGGTCGTCCGCACCGGGTCGAGCCACAGCGCGGCCGCGACCAGCAGCGCCACCGTGCCGGCCGGCAGCACGGTGCCCGCCCGCGCGGCGGACCGCCGCACCACCACTACGAGCAGCACCACGCCGAGGGCGGTCCAGAGGATCTTGAGCAGCGGCAGCGGGAGCAGCGTCAACGGCACGAACAGCACCGCGGCCACGGGCGGGTACACGAACGGCAGGTCGAGCAGGACCCCGCCGGCGTACAGCGGCCGGTGGTGCAGCACGGCCTCGCCACCGGCCCGGTAGACCTGCAGGTCGATCATCAGCGCGTGCGCGCCGGGCCAGGCCGCGAGCACCGCGAGCTGCAGCGCGACCAGCACCGCCGCCCCCGTCCAGGCGGCGCGGGCACGGACCCGCGGGCGGGGGAGCGTCACCGGACGACCGTAGGACGACGGGTCGTCGGCACCGCGAACCGGGCGAGTGTGACGACGACCACATCTTCTGCCATGCTGGCGCCATGCGTTCCGCCTTCGCGCACACCGCCGAGATCGAGCTCGCCGAGGACGGCGACCGGGCCGCCCCGGGCGCCGCGATCACCGCCGCGTTGTGCGGGACGTGGGAGCACGAGCCGCCGTGCCCGATCGCGTCGCACCACACCGCGTCGTCGCGGGCCGGGAGCCGGGTGCGGCTGCGCGTGCTGTTCGCCTGCGACGTCGACCTCGAGGACGAGGTCCGCAGCCGGATCGACGCCGCGCTGGCCCGCGGCCTGCTCACCGGGCCGGACGGCACGGTGTCCCGCTGGTCCCTGCGCGACGCCCTGCCCGGGAGCGTCCAGGAGTGCGAGCGGGCAGCCGCCGAGCGCCTCCTGGCGAGCAGCGACGCCTGACCACCCCGACCGCCCGGGGCGCCCTCCAGCAGGACGCGGCGCGCCCCCGGGGACCCGCCGCCGCCGGCGGCCTCAGCGGCCGTGGTGCCGGTCCGCGAGCCCGCGCAGCCCGGCCGGGACGTCGAGCGCGTCGAGGCGCACGTGCAGCACCGACATGCGCTCGTCGGCGAGGGCCTCGACCAGCGCGGTGTCGAGCTCCCCGGGCGTCGCCGGACTCGCCGTCCGCAGGTCGGCGCCGGGCGCGAAGGCGCGGGCGAGGGCGCACCAGTCCCAGGCGGCGACGTCGTTGTAGACCGCCCGCGGGCTCTGCAGCGCGCGCTCGATGGTGTAGCCGGAGTTGTCGACCACCACCACGACCGGGTTCGCCCGCCGCGCCAGCGTGCCGAGCTCCTGCACGGTCATCTGGGCCGCGCCGTCGCCGATCACCAGCACCGGCCGGCGGTCCGGGTCGGCCAGTGCGCAGCCCAGGGTGGCGGGCAGGGCGTAGCCGATCGACGACCACACCGGCTGCGCGACGACGTCGACGCCGGCGGGCAGCGTGATCCCGGCGGCGCCCCAGAAGCTGGTGCCGATGTCGGTGACCAGCCGGGTGTCGCGGGGCAGCCGGCGCTCGAGCGTCGCCCACAGCGTCTCCTGGTCGAGCTCGGCGCCGGCGACCGGACCGGCGGCCGGCAGGTCGGGCAGCTCGCGGCGCAGGCGCCCGTCCGTCAGCCCGGCGAGCACCTCGAGACCCGTCGCGAACGGGACGCCGGGGAACGGCACGCCGGCGACCGTCGCCATGTGGACGCCCAGGTGGATCGTGCGGGCGGGGTCGTCGCGGTGGGTGAACATGCCGGTCACCGCGTCGGCCATGAGCGTGCCGGCCTCGATCAGCACATCGGCGGTCTCGACGGCGAGCACCGCGCGCTTGGCGCCGATCTCCCCGACGTAGACCCCGGCGAAGTACGGGTCGTCGGCCGCGATCGCACCCCGGCCGCTGGTCAGCGTGACGACGGGGGAGGCGGCGGCGTGCACGAGCGCACGGAGCTCCTCCTGCGTGCCGGTGCGCTCGACCAGGTGCCCCGCGATCACGGCCGCGCTGTGGGCGCCGTTGAGCAGGTCGGCGGCGGCCCGGCGGAAGGCCTCCACCGTGCCCGGGTCGGCGGTCGCGGCGGGCAGCGGAAGCGTGAGGCGGGCCGGGTCCACCGGAGCGAGCGCGACGTCGGCGGGGATCGCCAGGTAGACCGGCCGGAGCTCGCGGACCGCGGTGGCCAGGACGGCGTCGATCCGCTCGGCCGCGTCGTCCGCGGTCAGCACGGCGCCGTCGGCCGTGACCTCGGCGTAGGCCCGGGCGAAGCGGCC
Source organism: Pseudonocardia sp. NPDC049154 (assembly GCF_040648315.1). Classification (NCBI taxonomy): domain Bacteria; kingdom Bacillati; phylum Actinomycetota; class Actinomycetes; order Pseudonocardiales; family Pseudonocardiaceae; genus Pseudonocardia; species Pseudonocardia sp. NPDC049154. The sequence goes on along the minus strand of NZ_JBEZDN010000015.1, from coordinate 68,336 downwards.
GAAGTCGCCGTCGCCGAGGGTGTGGTGCAGCAGCGCCCCGCGCGCGGCCGCGGCCGTCGGCGGTGCGCCGGTGACCTGCACGAGCGGGACGTTCTCGGCGTAGGCGCCGGCCACGGCGTCGATCGCGGAGAGCTCACCCACGCCGAAGGTCGTGACCATCGCCCCGATCCCGCGGGTGCGGGCGTAGGCGTCGGCCGCGTACCCGGCGTTGAGCTCGTTCGGCGAGCCGACCCACTCCAGCAGGTCGGTCCCCAGGACGCTGTCGAGCAGGGAGAGGCTGAAGTCGCCGGGCACGCCGAAGAGGTGCCGGGCGCCGAGCGCGTGCAGCCGGTGGGCGAGGTACTGCGCGACGGTGACCATGGAGCCAGGACACGCCGATCGCGCGTCCTGCGCAACACACGTCGTCTCGATGACGCAGAATGCGCAAGACCGAACGCACACGGATGTCAGGAGTGGTCACCGTGCTCGACCGGACCGACGCCCGGATCCTGCTCGCGCTCGATGCCGAGCCCCACGCCACCGTCGTCGCGCTCGCGGAGCGGCTGGGCCTGGCCCGCAACACCGTCCAGGCGCGGCTGCGCCGGCTCGAGGCCGACGGCGCCCTGTCGGCCGTCACGGTGCGGGTGCGACCCGGGCGCGCGGGCTATCCGGTGCTCGCCTTCCTCACCCTGGCCATCGACCAGGCCGACGCCGACCGCACGCTCGCCGACCTCGCCGAGGTGCCGGAGGTCTGCGAGGTGCACGCGATCACCGGCGACGGTGACCTGCTGGTCCGGGTGGTCGCCCGGGACACCGCGGACCTGCACCGGATCACCCTCGCCGTGCTGCGCTGCCACGGCGTCGTGCGGTCCAGCACCGCGATCTCCATGGTGGAGTCGGTCCCGATGCGGATGGCCCCGGCCCTGGCGCGGCTCGCCGAGCCTCCCGGGCGGTAGGACGAGAGACCCCGCGAACCGGACGATCTCGACAACATGGCCAGGCTTACCTAAGTTACCGATCATGCCGTCGACCGTCCTCGACCGGGACCTGCGTGCCCCCGTCGTCACCGACTCCACCCGCCGCCAGTTCCTCGCCGTGCTCGGTGCCGCGGGACTCCTGGCCGGATGCTCGTCCGCCGACGGGTCCGGCCCCGCCGGCCCGGCCACCCGGACCGTGCAGCACCCGCTCGGCACGGCGGCGGTCCCGGTCGCCCCGGCCCGTGTCGTGGCCCTCGACCGTCGCGCCGCGCTGCCGCACCTGCTCGCCCTCGGGGTCACGCCGGTCGGGGCGCTGACCTACGAGAGCATCATCGGGACCCCGTTCCCGCCCGTGGTCGCCGACCGGACCGGCGAGGTCGCGGTCCTGCCCACCGGCGGCGGGGCGGACGACCCGAGCGTCGAGGCCGTCGCCGCCCTGCGTCCGGACCTGGTGATCGGCTGGACCGCGGGGATCGAGGAGCAGTACGCGGCCCTGTCCCGGATCGCGCCCACCGTCGCGGTCGACGTCGACTTCACCGACGCCGCGGTCAGCCTGCGGGCGATCGCGGCCGCGGTGGGGCGGGAGGCGGAGGCCGAGCGGGTGATCGGGGGGTTCGCCGAGCGCCGCGCCGCCCGCTTCGCCGAGCTCGGGGACATCGGCACGGTCTCGGTGGTGCTCGGGATCGGCGGCGGCCAGTTCCGCGTCTACACGCCGGCCGGCTCGTCGGTGGCGCGCTGGCTGGCCGAGGCGGGCGGGTCCGTGGTCCCGACCCTGGCCGACGCGACCGGCGAACCGTACGGCGACGAGCACGTGCTCATCGGCCCGGAGAGCCTCGGGCAGGTCACCGGGGACACCGTGGTCGTCATGTTCAACACCGGCGCGGCCGGCGAGGCGGCGCTCGCCGAGCTGGAGGGTTCGCCGCTGTGGGCGGGCCTGCCCGCGGTCCGGGCCGGCCGGGTGGTGCGGATCAACTCGCAGGAGTCGGTGGGCTCCTACGGGTTCCAGGGCTACGACTCGGTGCTCGACTCGCTCGTCGACCAGTGGGCGGCGTCCGGCCGGTCCCCGGGGGGACGGCCGTAGGATCCGGCCGTGTCCGTCGACCCGCCGCCCGACAGCGACTTCCTGTCCCTCGCCGGCATCGCCATCGACGAGACCCAGCGCCGGCTCCCGGGGACCGACCGCTCGGCGATGGCCATGGTCCTACTGCTCACCCGGGTCGCGAGCGGGCTGGTCTACGACCTGGAGTCGACGGTGCACCGGCCGGCGGGCTGGAGCTGGTCGGCCTGGCGGCTGCTCTTCACGATCTGGGTCGCCGGGCCGCAGGAGTCCCGGCGGGCGGCCGAGCTGTCCGGGATGAGCCGGGCCGCCGTCTCCGCCCTGACGAACACGCTCAGCGCCGCCGGCCTGCTGGACCGCACGCCCGGCTCGGCCGACGGCCGCTCGGTGGTCCTCGCGCTCACGGAGAAGGGCACCGCCGCGATCGAGGAGACCTTCCTGCAGCACAACGCCCGCGAGACGGAGTGGGCGCGGCTGCTCGACCCCGAGGACCTCGCCGCCCTCAACCGGCTGCTCGCCAAGCTCGCCGGCGCCGCCCACGCCGCGGAGTGGGTCAACCGGCGCTGAACCGGGCCGGACCCCTGGCCGTCGGGCCCGGGACGGGTTACCGTTCCGCACGGTCAAGGCTTTGACCGTTTCCCAGTGCCGGGAACGAGGGGATTTCCGATGACGCAGACCCCGGGATCGGCCGCCTCGGCGGTCCACCCGCCGTCGAGCCAGCTGCGCCGGGTGGTCGGCGCGAGCCTCGTCGGCACGACCATCGAGTGGTACGACTTCTTCGTCTACGCCTCGGCCGCCGGCCTGGTGTTCGGCAAGCAGTTCTTCCCGGGCCTCGACGGCACCGCGGCCCTGCTCGCCTCCTTCGCGACGATCGGCGTCAGCTTCATCGCCCGCCCGATCGGCGGCGTGGTGTCCGGGCACCTCGGCGACCGGTTCGGCCGCAAGCCGGTGCTGGTCGGCACGCTGCTGCTGATGGGCCTGTCGACGGTCGGCGTCGGCCTGTTGCCCTCGTACGCCTCGATCGGCGTGGCGGCGCCGATCCTGCTGGTCGCCCTGCGGATGCTGCAGGGCCTCTCCGCCGGCGGGGAGTGGGGCGGCGCGGCGATGATGTCGGTCGAGCACGCCCCGCCCGGGCGGCGCGGCTACTACGGCGCCTACCCGCAGATCGGCGTGCCGATCGGCCTGCTGCTGGCCAACCTCGTCTTCTTCGCCGTGTCGGCGACGACCACCCCGGAGCAGTTCCAGGCGTGGGGCTGGCGGATCCCGTTCCTGCTGTCGATCGTGCTGATCGTCGTCGGGTTCTGGGTGCGGGCGCGGGTCTCCGAGAGCCCGGTGTTCGAGGAGCTGCGGGAGCGTCGCGAGCGCCGGTCCGCCCCGCTGGCCGAGGTGCTGCGGAAGAACCGCCGCGAGCTGCTCGTGGCGATCGGGCTGTTCGTCGCCAACAACATGATCGGCTACATCCTGATCGCGTTCATCACCTCGTACGGCACCCGCCAGCTCGGGCTCTCCAGCACGACGATGCTGGTCGTCGGCATGGTCGGCGCGGTGGCGTGGGGTGTGTTCACGCTGATGGCGGGGCGCTGGTCGGACACCTGGGGGCGCAAGCGCACGTATCTGATCGGGATCGTCGCGCTGGCCGCGTGGTGCTTCCCGTTCTTCCTGCTCTTCGACACGCGCTCGGTCGGGCTGATGATCGTCGCGGTCGTGGTGCTGGCGTTCGGCCTCGGCCTCACCTACGGCCAGCAGGCCGCCACCTATGCGGAGATGTTCCCGGCGCCGGTCCGCTACTCCGGCGTCTCGTTCGCGTACGCGTTCGGTGCGATCCTGGGCGGCGGGTTCGCGCCGCTGCTGGCGACCTGGCTGATCGCGGTCACCGGGACCTCGCTGTCGGTCTCCGCCTACATGTTCCTGATGTGCCTGGTCACGCTGGCCGCGGTGCTGGCCCTGCGCGAGGGCACGCCGGCCGAGCGCGAAGCGTTCGTCACCGCGAGCTGAGCAGGAGGACACCATGGCCGCCAAGCCCTTCGCCTCGTCGGCCGACCTGGCCGCGAAGGAGCAGACGCTCGAGATCCTGGCCGACGGCGTCTACGCGCTCACGGCCGAGGGGGACCCGAACATCGGCGCGATCGAGGGCGAGGACTTCCTCGTCTGCTTCGAGGCCCTGGCCACGCCGGTCGCCGCGCGGAAGTGGCTGACGCGGCTCCGCGAGCACACCGACAAGCCGATCCGCTACCTCGTGCTCTCGCACTACCACGCCGTCCGGGTGCTGGGGGCCAGCGCGTTCGACGCGGAGATCATCGTCGCCCACGAGAACACCCGCGCCCTGATCGCCGAGCGCGGCAAGGAGGACTGGGCCAGCGAGTTCGCCCGGATGCCGCGGCTCGCCGAGGCGGCGGACTCGGTACCGGGGCTGACCTGGCCCACGCTGACCTTCGCCGACCGGCTGACCATCGATCTCGGCGGCGACCGCGGTGACCTGGTGCTGCAGTACCACGGGCGCGGGCACACCGAGGGCGACATCACGGCCTGGCTGCCGCGGCAGAAGATCCTGTTCGCCGGCGATCTCGTCGAGGCCGAGGCGGCGCTGTACACCGGCGACGCGTTCCACCGGGACTGGGCCGGCGGCACCCTCGACCGGGTCAAGGCGGTGGGCGCCGAGCAGCTCGTCGGCGGGCGGGGCGCGGTCACCCAGGGCCGCGCGGCCGTCGACGCGGCGATCGAGCAGACCCGCGGGTTCCTGCAGGTGATGATCCGCGAGGTCCGCGGGGTGCAGGAGCGCGGTGGCACGCTCAAGGAGGCGTTCGAGGCCACGCACGCCGCGCTGGTGGACGACTACGGGCAGTGGCCGATCTTCGAGCACTGCCTGCCGTTCGACGTCTCGCGGCTGTGGGACGAGCTGTCCGGTGTCGAGCGCCCGGTCATCTGGACGGCCGAGCGCGACCAGGAGGTCTGGGCGCAGCTGCAGGGGTGAGGTTCAGGGGAGCGGCAGCCGGGGGCCGTGCGCGTCCGCGGCGCCGTCCGTGGCGGGGAGCCCGAAGCTCGCCTCCGCCCCCAGCCCCTTCGCCGCGGCCGCCTCCCGCACCGCCGCGATGACCAGGTGCAGCGCGGGCCGCCGGGTGGCCTTGGTCCGGTAGGCGATCGAGACGGTGCGCATGACGGGCTCGGTGAGGGCCACGACGTCGATCGCGTCGTCGGCGCCGGGCGGGCGCTGCACCAGCCCGAGGTCCGAGACGAGCGTGACCCCGAGCCCGGCCGCGACCAGCGCGAGGGCGGTGAACTGCTCCTCGACCTCGTGGGTGGTGGCGGGGTCGAACCCGGCGCGGCGGCAGGCGACGCGCACCGCGCGGCCGAAGTGCGAGCGCGGCCCGGCGAGGATCCACGGCTGGTCGGCCAGCTCGCCGAGGGTGACCGTCGCGCCCGGCACGGTGCCCGCCGGGACCGCCGCGTACAGCCGCTCGACGGCCACGACCTCCCGGGTCAGCGCGGGGTCCCAGGACATGGGGTGCCCCGAGTAGTCGATCACGAACGAGAAGTCGAGCGCGCCGTCGCGGACCGCACCCGCGGTCTCCTCGGGCGCGAGCTCGCGGGTCCGCACCTGGATGCCGGGGTGCTCGGCGGCGAGCGAGGCCAGCGCGTCGGGCAGGAGGCCGGAGGCCACCGAGGCCCAGACGCCGGCGGTCAGCCGCACCGACCGGGCCTGCTGGGCCTCTTCGACGGCGAGCTCGGCGCGCTCCACCGAGGCCAGGATCTCCTCGGCGTGCTCGGCGAGGACCATGCCCAGCTCGGTGAGCTGCACCCGGCGGCCGAGCCGCTCGAAGAGGGTGCCGCCGACGTCCCGTTCCAGCTGGGCGAGCTGCTGCGACACGGCGGACGCGGTGTAGTGCAGGGCCGCCGCCGCGGCGGTGACCGTGCCCCGCCGGTGCAGCTCCCGGAGCATGCGCAGGCGCGACAGGGAGAGCTCCACGGCACCCACCGTAGGTGGGCGGTTCCGCTCGTGCAGGAACCGTGAACGCGACCCTCCACGATTCCTTGATGGACGCCGGCCGCGCCGCTGCCGCACAGTGGGGGCACCGGCGGAGATCGCCGGCCACCCCGGCACGACCCCCACGCCGCCGCCCGGACGGGCCCGGCGCGGTCCGTCGTGCCCCGAGCAGCAGACCGGGAGGTCCGCCGACGTGACCACGATGCAGGAGCCGATGGGGCCGCTGGGAACGCCGATCGAGGTGCCGGCCGCGCCGGTGCCCGCACTCCTTCCCACGGCCGCCGCTCCCGCCCCGCGGGACCGCGAGCCCTACCTGCGCGTGACGTGGACCGACCCCGTCACCGGCGCCCGCGGCCACCTCGTCGTGCACACGCTGCGGTCCGGGATCGCGACCGGCGGCACCCGCATGCGCGCCGGCTGCACCCTGTCCGAGGTCGAGGACCTGGCCCGGGGCATGGCCGCGAAGACCGCCGCCTTCGACCTGCCCGTCGGCGGGGCCAAGGGCGGCATCGACTTCGACCCGAAGGACCCGCGCGCGGTCGGCGTGCTGGAGCGCTTCTGCCAGGCCATGCGCCCGTGGATCGACGGCCACTGGGTCACCGCCGAGGACCTCGGCGTGCCGCAGCACCTGATCGACGAGGTGTTCGAGCGGATCGGGCTCGGCCAGTCGTACCACGCGGCCATCTCGCGCTCGGCGGACCCGGCGGCCACCCTCGAGCGCGTCCGCCAGGGCCTCGACGCGCGCGTCCCCGGCGGCCTGCTCGGCGACGTGGTCGGCGGCTACGGCGTGGCGCACGCCTGCCTCGGCGCGGCCTCCGCGTTCGGCTGGGCCGTCGAGGGCACCACCGTCGCGATCCAGGGCATCGGCACCATGGGCGGCGGCGCGGCCTGGTACCTGCACGAGGCCGGCATGCGCGTGGTCGCGATGGCCGACGCCGCCGGCACCCTCTACGACCCGGACGGCCTCGACGTCCCGACCCTGCTCGAGCTGCGGGACGGCTTCGGCGAGATCGACCGCACCCGGCTGCCCGCCGGTGTCGCGCGCCTGCCCCGCTCCGCGGTCGTCGGGCTGCCGGCAGACGTCTTCGTGCCGGCCGCGATCTCCTACGCGATCACCCCGGACAACAGCTACGACGTGGCCGCCAAGGTCGTCGTCGAGGCCGCGAACGCCGCCACCACGCCGGAGGCCGAGGCCATGCTCGCCGCCCGCGGCGTCCCGGTGGTGCCGGACTTCGTGGCCAACGCCGGCGCGGCGGCCTGGGCCTGGTGGCTGCTGCTCGGCCGGGTCGGCATGACCCGCGACGACGCCGTGACCGCCGAGGAGTCCTTCACCCTGCTGCGCACGCAGATGGCGGAGAAGGTCCAGCTGCTGCTGGACCGCTGGGTGTCCGACGGCGTCCCGCCGCGCCTGACCGGCCTCGGCCTCGCCGTGAGCGACCTCGACGACACCGCGGGGCGGTCCGCGCTCGTCATCCCCTGACGTCCCTGACGTGTCGAGAAGGCCCGGCGGCCCCCCGACGACGTGGTCGGGGGGCCGTCGGCGTGCTCAGCGGGTCACGCGGCTGCCCGGGACCTCGTCGACGTCGAGGTGGTGCAGGAGGTTGGTGACGAACCGGTCCCCGGTGCGCTGCAGCGTGACGTTCATCAGCCCGACGACGGCGGGGGAGGCGAGCCGGGAGAGCGGCAGCTCGACGTGCAGGGTCAGCCGGATCGCCAGGTGCGTGCCGCCGTCGACGTCCCGGAGGCGGTACCAGCCCTCGGCGCCCGTGAACTCGTGGGTGTCCCGGGGCGGTTCGTGGGTGAAGTCGATCCGGGACTCCTCGGACCCGTCGGTGAACCGCATCCGCTCGGTGAAGGTCGGCTGGATCCCGACGCCGAGGACGGCCAGGCGCATCATGCTCCACCGCCAGCGCTCGCCGTCGGTCTCGATGCTGGTCAGCAGGGGGGTGAGCCGGGGGAGCAGGTCCGGGTCGGTGAGGACGGCCCAGATGCCGGGGCGCTCGGCCGCGACGACGGCCTCCGACTCGGTGGTCGTGGTGAAGCGGTTCACGGCGTCGAGGTTCCCGTTCCGGCTCGCGGCTGCACATCACCCCGGCCGGACGGCACGGCCCGGCCGGGCTCGTCCGGCGCCGCGGCGCGCAGCGTCCGCAGGATCCGGGCGAGGTCCGTGCGGTCCCGCTCGTCCAGCCCGGCGAAGAGGCTCTCGGACTCGGCCTGCCGCGCCGCCCGGACCTCGTGGGCCAGCGTGACGCCCTTCGCGGTCAGCGCGACGAGCGTGGCCCGCCGGTCCCCGGGGTCGGGCGTACGTTCGGCGAGGCCGCGTTCCTGCAGGTCGTCGACCACCTCGGTGGCCGAGCGCGGGGCGATCCGCAGGTGCTCGGCGAGGGTCGACAGGCGCATCCGGCCGTGCCGGGCCAGCGTGGCGACGGCCCGGAACTGCGAGGGCGTGACGTCCCAGGGCGCCAGCGCCTCCTTGTTGCGGCCGCGGAGCATGCGCGCGACGGCCCAGAAGGCCTCCGCCAGTGTCTCCTCCCCCTCGCGCACGGGAATACCGTACCAGCGGTTCGTGTTGCTCCCTCACGTTGAGGTAACCTCAGCAAAACGTCGAGAGGGGACACGTACTTGGATCCGCAGACACAGAACGCCCAGGGCCGCCCGGACCGTCCGGAGCGCCCGGGCCTACGCGCCCCGTCGGCCGCCGAGAAGCAGCAGGCCCGCGAGGTCTCGCTGCGCCGGATCGGCCGGCTCTTCACCCCGTACCGCGGGCCGCTCGCGCTGGTCGTGGCGATCATCGTCGCCTCGTCCGTGGTGGGCATGGCCTCGCCCTTCCTGCTCCGCGAGGTGCTCGACGTCGCGCTGCCGAACCGCGACGTCCCCCTCCTGGCCTGGCTGGTCGGCGGCATGGTCGCCGTCGCCGCCGTGACCGCTGCCTTCGGCGTGGTCCAGACCTGGATCTCGACGCGGGTCGGCCAGCAGGTCATGCACCGGCTGCGCACGGACGTCTTCGCGCACCTGCAGCGCCAGTCGCTCGGCTTCTTCACCCGCACCCGCACCGGCGAGGTGCAGTCCCGCATCACCAACGACATCGGCGGTATGCAGTCCGTGGTCACCTCCACGGCCACGTCGATCGCCTCGAACCTCACCACGACCGTCGCCACCCTGGTCGCGATGGTCGCCCTGTCCTGGCAGCTCACGCTGATCTCGCTGGTCGTGCTGCCGCCCGCGATCCTGCTGTCCCGCCGCGTCGCCCGGATGCGCCGCACCATCACCGCGAGCCAGCAGCGCGAGCTCGCCGACCTCAACGTGACGATCGAGGAGGGTCTCTCGATCTCCGGCATCCAGCTGAGCAAGACCCTCGGCGCCGGCCCGGCCCTGGTCGACCGCTTCACCGCCTCCTCGGAGCGGCTGGTCGACCTCGAGCTGCGCAGCCAGCTGGCCGGCCGCTGGCGGATGGCCACGATGAGCATCATCTTCGCCGCGATCCCCGCGGTGATCTACCTGTCCGCCGGCCTGCCGATCACCGCCGGCGCGATGACCGTCGGCACGCTGATCGCCTTCACGAGCCTGCAGGGCAGCCTGTTCCGGCCGCTCACGGGCCTGCTCGACGTCGGCGTCTCGCTGGTCAGCTCGCTGGCCCTGTTCGCCCGGATCTTCGAGTACCTGGACCTGCCGGTCGAGGTCGACGAGCCGGCCGAGCCCGTCGCCGTCGACCCCGCGCGGGTGCGCGGGCACGTCCGGTTCGAGGACGTGACCTTCGCCTACCCGGGCAGCGGCACCGCGGCCCTCGCGGGCGTGAACCTCGACGTGCCCGCCGGCACCACCCTCGCCCTGGTGGGGGAGACCGGCTCCGGCAAGTCGACCCTGGCCTCGCTGGTCCCGCGGCTGCGCGACCCCGACGGCGGGCGCATCACGATCGACGGCGTCGACGTCCGGGACCTGCGCCTGGCCGACCTCGCCCGGATCGTCGGCGTGGTGAGCCAGGAGACCTATCTGCTGCACGCCACCGTGCGGGAGAACCTGCGGCACGCCAGGCCCGACGCCACCGACGCCGAGATCGAGGCCGCCGCCCGGGCCGCCCAGGTCCACGACCTCATCGCGAGCCTGCCCGAGGGCTACGACACGGTCGTCGGCTCCCGCGGGTACCGGTTCTCCGGCGGCGAGAAGCAGCGGATCGCGATCGCCCGCACGCTGCTGCGCGACCCGAGGGTGCTGGTCCTCGACGAGGCCACCAGCGCCCTCGACACCGAGACCGAGCGGGCGGTGCAGCGCGCCTTCACCGAGCTGGCGAAGGGCCGGACCACCATCACGATCGCGCACCGGCTCTCCACCGTCCGGGACGCCGACGAGATCGCCGTGCTGGACCACGGCCGCGTCGTCGAGCGGGGGACGCACGACACGCTGGTGGCCGACCGCGGTCGCTACGCCACCCTCGCCGCATGAGGGGCGGCGTGACCGGTCAGACGAAGCCGGCCACCTCGTGCGGCCGGTACGGCTCCTCGAGGAACGCGACCTCCTCCGCCGACAAGGTGACGTCGACGGCGGAGAGCGCGTCCTCGAGGTGCTGCCGCTTCGTCGCCCCGACGATCGGCGCGGTCACCGTGGGCTTGCTCAGCAGCCACGCCAGCCCGATCTGCGCCGGCAGCAGCCCCCGGCGCTCCGCGAGCTCCAGGACCCGGTCCACGATCTCGCGGTCCTCGTCCCGGTAGAGGCTCCGGCCGAACTCGTCCGTCTCGGTGCGGGCCGTCGTCGCGTCCCAGGGCCGGGTCAGCCGCCCGCGGGCCAGCGGGCTCCACGGGATCACGCCGACGCCCTGGTCGGCGCACAGCGGCAGCATCTCCCGTTCCTCCTCGCGGTAGAGGAGGTTGTAGTGGTTCTGCATGGTCGCGAACGGCGTCCAGCCGTGCCGCTCGGCGGTGTGCTGGGCCTTCGCGAACTGCCAGGCCCACATCGACGACGCCCCGACGTGCAGCGCCTTGCCCGCCTTCACGACGTCGTGCAGCGCCTCCATCGTGACCTCGATCGGCGTGTGCGGGTCCCACCGGTGGATCTGGTAGAGGTCCACGTGGTCCACGCCGAGCCGGCGCAGGCTGGCGTCGAGCTCGCTCAGGATCGCCTTACGCGACAGGCCCTGGCCGTTCGGTCCGGGCCGCATCCGGCCGTTGACCTTGGTGGCCAGCACGATCTCGTCCCGGTGCCCGTACTCGGCCAGGACCTTCCCGAGGATCTCCTCGCTGCCGCCCGCGGAGTAGACGTTGGCGGTGTCGACGAAGTTCACCCCGGCCTCGAACGCGCGCAGGATGATCGGGCGCGCGTCGTCCTCGCCGAGCGTCCAGTCGTGCCGCCCGCGCCCGGGCTCGCCGAAGCTCATCGCCCCCAGACAGATGCGCGAGACGTCCAGGCCGGTCGATCCCAGCTTCACGTACTGCATACGTCCTCCTCCCGGCTGTCTCCCTCAGGCCTTCCCGATCTCGGCCTTTGACAGTCGTCCCGGCGCGACCTATCTTTGTTGAGAGTTCAGTTGAACGTTGAACGAATGGAGTGGAAGATGTCCGTGCACCCCTACGAGACGCACCTCGCCCGGGTCGCGCGGGCCGGCGGGCACGCCGCGTGGACGCCGGCCGACGGGCCGCTGCCCGCCCTCTACCTGAGCCACGGCGCCCCGCCGCTGTTCGAGGACCCGGCCTGGATGGAGGAGCTGTTCACCTGGGCGCGCTCGATGCCACGGCCGAAGGCCGTGCTCATCGTGTCGGCGCACTGGGAGGAGGCGCCGCTCGCGATCTCCAGCAGCGCCGCGCACGTCACCCCGGTCTACGACTTCGGCGGCTTCGACCCGATGTACTACCGGATGCGCTACGACACCCCGGAGGCGAGCACGCTGGCCCGCCGGGTCCTCGGTGCGCTGAGCAGCGAGAACGTCCACGAGACCGGCCGTGGGCTCGACCACGGGGCCTGGGTGCCGCTCAAGGTCATGTACCCCGAGGCGGACATCCCGGTGCTGCAGCTGAGCCTGCCCACCGCCGACCCGACGACGCTGCTGGGTCTCGGCGGGAAGCTGCGGGCGCTGCGCGAGGAGGGCGTGCTGGTGATCGGCTCCGGTTTCACCACGCACGGGCTGCCCTTCCTGACCCGCGAGGCGATCACCGGCGGCGCCGCGCCCGGCTGGTCGCGACAGTTCGACGCGTGGGCGGCCGAGGCCCTGCGCCGCGGCGACGTCGACGAGCTGGCCGCCTATCGGGCCAAGGCCCCCGGCATGCCCTACGCACACCCGACCGTCGAGCACTTCACCCCGCTCTTCGTGACCCTCGGCGCCTCCGCCGACCCCGAGGCACCGCGCGAGGCGACGATCGACGGGTTCTGGTGGGGCCTGTCCAAGCGCTCCTTCGCCGCCGCCTGATCACGACAGGTGCTGCCGGAAGAACGCGTCGATGCGCCGCCACGCGTCGGCGGCGCTCTCCGGCTCGGGCCCCATCCCCGTGACCCGCAGCAGCGGGCGCAGGGCGCGGGGCCCGTTCTGCCGTTCGTTGAGGAACGAATGGTTGGCGGCCGGGTACTCGGCGACGTCGTGCGGCACGCCGGCCCGGGTCAGCGCCGCCTCCAGCTTCCCGGCGGCGCCCTTGAGCGAGACGTCCTTCGCCCCGTAGCTGGCGACGATCGGGCAGGCCCCGGCGACCGCGGCGTCGAGGTCCTTGGGCAGCTGCCCGTAGTTGACCGACGACGCGTCGAACCCCCGCGAGGCCGTGAGCAGCGCGAACCCGCCGCCCATGCAGAAGCCGATCACGCCGACCCTGCCCGTGCAGTCGTCCCGGGCGGCCAGCTCGGCCCGGGCGGCCTCGATGTCGGCGAACGCGCGGCCCTGACCGGAGAACAGGGCGCGGAAGGTCGAGACCAGGCACTTGCGGGCGCCGCCCGCGCTGAACAGGTCCGGCGCCAGGGTCAGGTAGCCCCGGGCGGCGAGCCGGTCGGCGTGCCGGCGCATCTCGTCGTCGAGCCCGAAGGCCTCGTGCACCACGACCACGCCCGGCCACGGCCCCTCGCCCTCGGGCGCGGCCAGGTACCCACGGAGGATGGGGGAGCCGCCGGTCGCGGCGGCCCGCGCGGTGAGGTCGATGTCGGTCACGAGGACGCACGGTAGCGCGCCGGTCCGATCAGGACAGCCGCTCCACCTCGACCGTGATCTCCCCGGAGTTGTTGCCGTAGCAGCCCAGGGCGTCGTTCGGGTACGCGTACAGGTACCCCTCGGCCGGGACCTCGGCCGTCGTGCCCGTCCCGATCGCGATCACCGTGTCGCCGGCGTCCGGGCTCGGGGCGTTCGCGACCGACCCGACCAGGCAGAGCCACGGCAGGTCGTCGTGCCGGCGGGTCAAGGCGAGCTCCGCGCGGTCGTTGCCGAGCACCCGGCGCAGGACCCGCTCCAGCCCGGAGAACACCCCGCCCAGCGCTCCGGAACGCCCCGGGCCGCCCGCCGGCCCGCACGACCGCCCGGCGCTCGTCCAGCGGCCCTCCGCGGTGAAGCGGTACTCGCCCTTCTCCAGCCACAGTCCGGTCGCGGTCCACGCGCGGTCCGCGTGGACGGTGAGCCGGGCCGACTGCCCGGCGGCGAGGGTCGTCGTGCTGCGGTAGCCCTGCGCGGCCTGCCGCTGCAGCGCCACGTCCGACACGGCGGGCTCGGGCCGGGCCGCGTCGACCCGCGGCACGGTCCGCGGGCGGGGTTGGAAGGCGATCTCCAGCGCCGCGCCGACCAGCCCGTCCGCCATCGTGTGCGACGGCCCCGTGGCCGACGGGGCGAACCCGGTCACAGCCCCCAGGTCGAAGGTCAGGTGCGCGGCCTCGGCCGCCATCCAGGCCAGCGTGGTGTCGCTGAGCCCCTTCTCGCGGTACCCGCCGCCGACGTCCCCGTGGTCGCCCGGGAACCAGACCTGCTTCACGTCCTGCTCCGGGGCGGGCGGGTCCCACAGCGTGGGGCGGAACGGGCCGCGCAGCTCGTCGAGCGAGACCGCGTGCCGGGCGACGGGGATCCGGCGGTCCAGCGTGACGTCGAGGAACGTGTAGTGCTCGCGGGAGTGCACCAGGTCGGGGATCCCCACGTAGACCGGGATGCCGAGCGCGCCGACGGTGTCCCAGACGCCCACGAACTCGATCGGCGACGTCGGCTCGTCCGGCTCGTAGGCGAGGACCAGCCCCGTACTCCAGCCCGGGTCGTCCGGGTGGTCCCGCAGGTCCCGGTAGCGGCGGTAGGCGCGCCGGACGGCGTCGTCGCGGGCGGCGGGGTCGAGCCCGGTGCCGTCGACGATGCCGACCCGGCCGACCATCCCGCTCAGGCTGCGCGCGGTGTAGGCGCCGCGGCTGAAGCCGAACAGGGAGATCCGGTCGCCGGGCCGGTAGGTGTCGACCAGGAACCGGTACCCGTCGGTGATCGACCGGTCGAGGCCCGCGCCGGTCAGCCCGGCCCGCAGGTTGCCGACCGGGTCACACGACGCCGTGCCGACGCCGGGCACGTACTTCGCCGGAGGCGAGCCCGGCTCGGCCCGGTGCGCCCGGTGCAGCCGGGCCACGTTGCTGTCCGCCGCGACGTTCTGCCAGGTGCCGTCGCAGCACACCACGAGCCGACGCATCCGACCTCCTGCCCTCCAGAGGGGAGCCTCGAGGGTCCCGCCCGCCCGGCGGCCCGGCCAGTGCGACAACTACGTAGTCCGGAATCCGTCGTCCGGAAATCCGGTCGGCCCGCTGCGCCGGACGGACTACTGTTGCACGGCGCGACGATCGTCTGCCGGAACCGTCGGACCCCGCGGCTATCGTCGGCCTCCCACCACACGTCCGCCCGCGGCGGGCCACTCACGACAGGGGTGTGTCGACGCATGTTGCTGCGCCTGCTGCGGCGGTACCTGCAACCCTTCCGCAGGCCGCTCGCCCTCGTCGTCGTCCTGCAGCTGATCGGGACGATGGCGGCGCTCTACCTGCCCAGCCTCAACGCGGACATCATCGACCGCGGGATCGCCCGCGGCGACACGGGCTACATCCTCGGCACCGGCGGCTGGATGCTGGTGGTCTCGCTGATCCAGGTCGTCTGCTCGATCGCCGCGGTCTGGTTCGGCTCCCACACGGCGATGGGCTTCGGGCGGGACGTGCGCGCGGCCGTCTTCCACCGCGTCGGCGGGTTCTCGGTGCGCGAGGTGAACCGCTTCGGGGCGCCGTCGCTGATCACGCGCAGCACGAACGACGTGCAGCAGGTGCAGATGCTGGTGCTGGTGAGCTGCACCATGCTCGTGTCGGCGCCGATCATGTGCGTCGGCGGCGTGGTCATGGCGCTGCAGGAGGACGCCGGGCTGTCGTGGCTGGTCGCGGTCTCGGTGCCCGTGCTCGCGCTGAGCATCGGCGCGGTCGTGGTGCGGATGGTGCCGAAGTTCCGGCTGCTGCAGGAGCGGATCGACGCCGTCAACCGCGTGCTCCGCGAGCAGATCACCGGCATCCGGGTGGTGCGGGCCTTCGTCCGGGAGCCACACGAGCGGGCCCGGTTCGGCGTGACCAACCGCGAGGTCACGGACGTCGCCACGGCCGCCGGCCGCCTGCAGGCGCTGATCTTCCCGATCGTGATGCTGGTGCTCAACGCCTCGAGCGTGGCCGTGCTCTGGTTCGGGGCCATCCGGATCGACGCGGGGGAGATGCAGATCGGCGCCCTCACGGCGTTCCTGGCCTACCTGCTGCAGATCCTCATGGCCGTCATGATGGCCACGTTCATGGCGATCATGGTGCCGCGCGCCGCCGTCTGCGCCGAGCGGATCACCGAGGTGCTCGACACGGAGTCGTCCGTCGCGCCGCCGCCGGCGCCGGTCGTCCCGGAGGCCGTCGAGGGCGTGCTCGAGTTCCGCGCGGCCACGTTCCGCTACCCCGGGGCGGCCGAGCCGGTGCTGCGCGGGATCGACCTGGTCGCGCGGCCGGGGGAGACCACGGCGGTCATCGGTAGCACGGGCGCGGGCAAGACCACGCTGCTCTCGCTGGTCCCGCGGCTGTTCGACGTCACCGGGGGCGCGGTGCTGGTCGACGGGGTCGACGTGCGCGACCTCGACCCGGAGGAGCTGTGGCGGCGGATCGGGCTGGTGCCGCAGAAGCCCTACCTGTTCTCCGGCACGGTCGCGAGCAACCTGCGCTACGGCGACCCGGCGGCCACGGACGAGCAGCTGTGGGAGGCGCTGCGGATCGCGCAGGCCGAGGACTTCGTGCGCGCCATGCCGGAGGGCCTCGGGTCGCCGATCTCCCAGGGCGGCACGAACGTCTCCGGCGGCCAGCGGCAGCGGCTCGCCATCGCCCGGGCCCTGGTCAAGCGGCCGCCGATCTACCTGTTCGACGACTCGTTCTCCGCCCTCGACCTCGCCACGGACGCCCGGCTGCGGGCCGCGCTGGCCCCGGTCACGGCTGCGGCGACCGTGGTGGTCGTGGCCCAGCGGGTGTCCACGGTGTCGGCGGCGGACCGGATCGTCGTGCTCGACGACGGCGTGGTCGTCGGCGTCGGCCGGCACGACGAGCTGCTGGTGGACTGCCCCACCTACGCCGAGATCGTCGAGTCCCAGCTCGGCGTCGAGGAGGCCGCGTGACCACCACCGCCCCCGGTGGCCGCCCCCGGCAGGACGCGGACACCGTCTCCGCCGCGCGCGGCATGGCCGCCCAGCGCCGCGGCGGCGGGCCGCCCTGGGCCGGCATCGGACAGCCCGCCGAGAAGGCCGCGACGTTCGGGCCGTCGGCGAAGCGGCTGATCGGCCGGCTCGCACCGGAACGGCTGGGCGTGCTGCTCGTCGTCGCGCTGGGCGTGATCAGCGTGACGCTCAACGTCGTCGGGCCGCGGATCCTCGGGCACGCCACGGACGTGATCTTCGCCGGCGTGATCGGCGCGCAGCTGCCCGCCGGGCTCACCAGGGCCGAGGCTGCGGAGCAGGCGCGCCTGGCGGGCAACGACACCGTCGCCACGCTGATCGAGAGCCAGGGTGTGGTGCCGGGGCAGGGGATCGACTTCGGCGCGCTCGGCCTGGTGCTGCTCGGCGTGCTCGCGATCTACCTGGCGGCGGCGGTGTTCTCCTACGCGCAGGGCTACCTGCTCAACGGGATCGTGCAGCGCACGGTGTTCCAGCTGCGCCGCGAGGTCGAGGACAAGATCCACCGGCTGCCGCTGCGGTACTTCGACGGCCGGCAGCGCGGCGAGGTGCTCAGCCGGGTCACCAACGACATCGACAACGTGCAGCAGTCGCTGCAGCAGACGTTGAGCCAGCTGCTGACCTCGCTGCTCACGATCGTCGGCGTGCTCGCCATGATGCTCGTGATCTCGCCGCTGCTCGCCCTGATCGCGCTGATCACCGTGCCGGTGTCGATCTGGCTCACCCGGGCCATCGGGCGGCGCTCGCAGGCGCAGTTCGTGGCGCAGTGGCGCAACACCGGGATCCTCAACGGGCACATCGAGGAGGCCTTCACCGGGCACGAGCTGGTGCGGGTGTTCGGCCGGCGGGCGGAGGTCGAGGCCCAGTTCGAGGAGAAGAACGCGAACCTCTTCGGCGCCAGCTTCCGGGCGCAGTTCATCTCCGGGATCATCATGCCGTCGATGATGTTCGTCGGGAACCTGAACTACGTGCTCGTGGCCGTGATCGGCGGGCTGCGGGTGGCCTCGGGCTCGCTCACGCTGGGCGACGTCCAGGCGTTCGTCCAGTACTCCCGCCAGTTCACCCAGCCGCTCACCCAGGCCGCGTCGATGGCCAACCTGCTGCAGTCCGGGGTGGCGTCGGCCGAGCGGGTGTTCGAGCTGCTCGACGCCGAGGAGCAGACCCCGGACCCGGCCGTGCCCGAGGTGCGCACCGAGCGGCGCGGCCGGGTCGCCTTCGAGCACGTCTCGTTCCGCTACGAGCCCGAACGCCCGCTGATCACGGACCTCTCGCTGGTCGCCGAGCCGGGCCAGACCGTCGCGATCGTCGGGCCCACCGGCGCGGGCAAGACCACGCTGGTGAACCTGGTGCTGCGGTTCTACGAGCTCGACGCCGGCCGGATCACGCTCGACGGCGTGGACACCGCCCGCATGGCCCGCGCCGACCTGCGCTCCGGCATCGGCATGGTCCTGCAGGACACGTGGCTCTTCCACGGCACGATCCGGGACAACATCGCCTACGGCCGCCCGGGCGCCACGCAGGAGGAGATCCTCACCGCGGCCCGCGCCACCTACGTCGACCGGTTCGTCCGGAGCCTGCCCGCGGGCTACGACACGGTGATCGACGAGGAGGGCACCGGCGTCAGCGCGGGGGAGAAGCAGCTGATCACGATCGCCCGGGCGTTCCTCGCCGATCCCTCGCTGCTGATCCTCGACGAGGCCACCAGCTCCGTCGACACCCGCACCGAGCTGCTGGTGCAGCGGGCCATGGCGGCGCTGCGGGCCGAGCGCACCAGCTTCGTGATCGCCCACCGGCTCTCCACGATCCGGGACGCGGACCTGATCCTGGTCATGGAGGAGGGCTCGATCGTCGAGCAGGGCACGCACGAGGAGCTGCTCGCCGCGGGCGGCGCCTACCACCGGCTCTACCAGGCCCAGTTCGCCGGCGCGACCGACCACGAGTGAGCGGGACCTGAGGGCTGTTCGATCATGCTCCGGCAGCCCTGAGGTCCCGTTCGGTCAGCGCGGGCCGCGCAGCCCGCCGATGCCCAGGCCCGCGTGCACGGCCGGCGGATCGGCGGGCGCGGCCGCGGCCGGTTCCGCGGGCTCCGGGAGGGGCGGCGGGTCGTCGAGGAGATCGGCGGTGGGCACGAAGAACAGCCCGCCGGTCACGGCCCGGGACACCTCGAGGATGCGGTCGGAGTGCCCGGGCGAGTCGCCCACGACCATCCGGGTGAGCATCAGCTCGGTCACGCGGGGATCGGCGGCGTAGCCGGCGAAGTAGGTGCCGTACTCGCCGGCGGCGATCGAGCCGAAGGGCATGTTGTCCCGAAGGATCTCGCGCTCCGTGCCGTCCGGCTCCTCGATCGTCGTGAGGGCGACGTGCGAGTCGGTGGGCTTGGTGGCGTCGTCGAGCTCGACGTCGTCGAGCATGCGGCGGCCGATGGCGAGCTCGCGCTCCTCCACGGTCATCGCGCTCCAGGCGTCGAGGTCGTGCAGGTACTTCTGGACCATCAGGTACGAGCCGCCGGCGAAGTCGGGGTCCTCGTCGCCGACGAGCACGGCGTCGGACGCGGCCCGGCCCGTGGGGTTCTCGGTGCCGTCGACGAAGCCGAGCAGGTCGCGGCGGTCGAAGTAGCGGAAGCCCTGCACCTCGTCGACCACGCGCGCGGCCGGCCCGAACGCTGCGACGATCCGCCGGGCCAGCTCGAAGCAGGGGTAGGTGCGGCGGGCCCGGATGTGCAGGAACAGGTCGCCGGGGGTGGCCGGCGCATGGTGCCGCTCCCCGGTGAGCTCGCGGAAGGGGTGCAGGTGCGCGGGGCGGGGGCCGGCGAAGAGCCGGTCCCACGCGTCGGACCCGATGCCCAGCACGCAGGTGAGGCCCTCCTCGGGCATCCGGAACCCGACGGACCGGATCATCCCGCCGACGTCGGGCAGCAGGTCGTGCACCGCGGCCTCGCCGCCCGGCTCGATCACGAGCGTGAGGAACACGGCGCTCTCGGTCAGCGGGGCGAGAACCGCCTGGGGTTCGGGCACGGGCACCTCCGGTCGGGGGACGCCGCCATGATCGCGGGTCGGGGCCGCGCGGTCGAGGGCGGTCCGGACCCAGCGGGTGCGGACCGTCGGGGGCGGGGGCAGGGTGGACGGTCTCACACCGGCACGACCTGGCTGGGCCGCGGCACCGGCTTCTATATTCTGCAGAATCCGAGAGGCGCGACGAGGGGTCCGAGCATGAGCACGTTGAGCACCGAGGAGCGGGCCGTCGTCGAGACGGTGCGGGACTGGGTCGACCGCGAGGTGAAGCCCGTCGTCCGGGACCTCGAGCACCGCAACGAGTACCCCGAGAAGCTCATCGAGCAGATGAAGGAGCTCGGGATCTACGGGCTGGCGATCCCGGAGCCGTGGGGTGAGGCGCCGGTGTCGATGCCCTGCTATGCGCTGGTCACCGCCGAGTTGGCGCGGGGCTGGATGTCGCTGGCGGGGGCGATGGGTGGGCACACGGTCGTGGCCAAGCTGCTGCTGGCGTTCGGGACGCAGGAGCAGAAGGACCGTTACCTGCCGCGGATGGCCACCGGGGAGCTGCGCGCGACGATGGCGCTGACCGAGCCGGGCGGCGGCTCGGACCTGCAGGCCATGTCGACCAACGCCCGCCTGGAGGGCGACTCCTATGTGGTCAACGGGTCGAAGACGTGGATCTCCAACGCGCGCCGGTCGGGGCTGATCGCGCTGTTGTGCAAGACCGACCCGAAGGCCGAGCCCCAGCACCGGGGGATCTCGGTGCTGTTGGTCGAGCACGGGCCCGGGCTGACGGTGTCGAAGGACCTGCCCAAGCTGGGGTACAAGGGCGTCGAGGCCTGCGAACTGGTCTTCGACGACATGCGGGTGCCGGCGTCGGCGGTGCTCGGCGGGGTGCCGGGCAAGGGGTTCGCGCAGATGATGAAGGGGCTGGAGACCGGGCGGATCCAGGTGGCCTCGCGGGCGTTGGGGGTGGGGCGGGCGGCGTTCGAGGATGCGCTGCGTTATGCCCAGGAGCGGGAGTCGTTCGGCAGGCCGATCTGGCAGCACCAGTCGATCGGGAACTACCTGGCCGAGATGGCTACGAAGCTGACCGCGGCGCGGCAGCTGATCCTGTTCGCGGCGGAGAAGTTCGACGCCGGGGAGCGCTGTGACATGGAGGCGGGGATGGCGAAGCTGTTCACCTCCGAGATCGCCATGGAGGTGGCGTTGAACGCGGTGCGGATCCACGGCGGGTACGGCTACTCCACCGAGTTCGACGTGGAGCGCTACTTCCGGGACGCCCCGCTGATGATCGTGGGTGAGGGCACCAACGAGATCCAGCGCAACGTGATCGCCGCCCAGCTCGTCAAGCGCGGCGGGCTCGACTGAATGTCGACGAGCGGCGCTCTCGCTCACGAGGTATGAGCGAGAGCGCCGTTCGCTCAGTGCATGTGCGGGTAGGTGTGGTCCGTGGGCGGGACGAGGGTCTCCTTGATCGCCCGGGGGCTGGTCCAGCGCTGGACGTTGAGCATCGAGCCGGCCTTGTCGTTGGTGCCCGAGCCGCGGCTGCCGCCGAAGGGCTGCCGGGAGACGATCGAGCCGGTGGGGCGGTCGTTGACGTAGAAGTTCCCCGCGGCGTGCCGGAGCACCCGGTGGGCGTCGTCGATCGCCGTGCGCTCGGTGGCGAAGACGGCGCCGGTGAGGGCGTAGGCGCTGGTCCGGTCCACGAGTTCCAGCGTCGGTAGCCAGTCCGCGTCGTCGTAGACGTGCAGCGCGAGCACGGGTCCGAAGTACTCGGTGGTGAAGGCCTCGTCGCCGGGGTCGGTGCCGACGAGCACGGTGGGGTCGACGAACCAGCCCTCGGCGTCGTCGCTGCCCCCGCCGACCAGGACGTCGAGCGACGCGGTGTTCTTCGCCCGGTCCAGCGCCGTGCGGACCCGGCCGAAGGCGCGGGCGTCGATCAGGGCGCCGCCGAAGTGGCGCAGGTCGGTGACGTCGCCGTAGGTGAGCGAGGCGGTGACCTCGGCGAGCTCCTCGCGCAGCGCCGGCCACAGCGAGCGCGGCACGTAGGCACGGGAGGCCGCGGAGCACTTCTGCCCCTGGTACTCGAACGCGCCGCGGACCAGCGCGGTCGTCAGCGGCGCCGGGTCGGCCGACGGGTGCACGACCACGAAGTCCTTGCCGCCGGTCTCGCCGACGATCCGCGGGTAGCTGCGGTAGCGGTCGAGGTTGTCGGCCAGGGTGCGCCACAGGGTCTTGAAGGTGGCGGTGGAGCCGGTGAAGTGCAGGCCGGCGAATCCGGGGTCGGTGAGCGCGACGCGGGAGACGGCCAGTCCGTCGCCGGTGACGAGGTTGATCACGCCGGGCGGCAGGCCGGCGGCCTCGAGCAGCCGCATCGTGTACTCGGCGGCGAGCTGCTGGGTGGGCGTGGGCTTCCAGACGACCGTGTTGCCCATCAGCGCGGGCACCGTCGGCAGGTTCCCGGCGATGGCGGTGAAGTTGAACGGGGTGATGGCCACGACGAACCCGTCGAGCGGACGGTGGTCCATCCGGTTCCACTCGCCGGGGACGCTGCGCGGCTGCTCGGCGAGGACCCGGCGGGCGTAGTGGACGTTGAACCGCAGGAAGTCGATCAGCTCGCAGGCGGCGTCGATCTCGGCCTGCTGCACGGACTTGGACTGGCCGAGCATCGTGGCCGCGTTGACCGTGTCCCGCCAGGGCCCGGCGAGCAGGTCGGCGGCCCGCAGCAGGACGGCGGCGCGCTCGTCGAAGGGCAGGGCCGCCCAGTCCGGGGCGGCGGCCTTCGCGGCGGCGACGGCCTCGGCCACGTCGGCGTCCGTGGCGTTGGCCGACACCCCGATCACCGAGCGGTGCCGGTGCGGCTCGACGACGTCGAACCGCTCGCCGGAGGCCATCCGGCGCTGTCCGGCGACGGTCATCGTCAGGTCGGGCCGCTGCCCGCGCAGCTCGGCGAGCCGGGCCTCGAGGGAGGCGCGTTCGGCCGTGCCGGGCGCGTAGGTGTGCACCGGCTCGTTCGCCGGCTCGGGGACGGTGGTGATCGCATCCATGATCGACTCCTCGGGAGAACGGGTCAGCGGGTGAGGAGGGCGCGGACCAGGAAGCCCAGGTTGGCGGGCCGTTCGGCGAGCCGCCGGGCGAAGTAGCCGTACCAGTCGGCGCCGTAGGGGACGTAGACGCGCATCCGGTGCCCGGCGGCCGCGAGCCGGTGCTGCTCGGGGACCCGGATGCCGTAGAGCATCTGGAACTCGAAGGTCCCGGGGTCGCGTCCGGACCCCTCGGCCAGGGCGATCAGGTGCGGGTCGTGCGTGGCGACCATCGGGTGGCCGGGCCCCGCCATGAGCACGCGCAGGCAGCGCTCGTACGACGCGTCGACCTCGGCCTTCGCGGTGAAGGCGACGGACGCGGGCTCGGCGTACGCGCCCTTGACCAGCCGGACCCGGGAGCCCTCGCGGGCGAGGTCGGCGCAGTCCGCCTCGGTGCGGCGCAGGGCCGCCTGGACGACGGCGCCCACCCACGGGTGCTCGGCCCGCAGCTTCGCGACCGTCTCCAGCGTGGTGTCGACGGTCGTGTGGTCCTCCATGTCGACCGTGACCGTGGTGCCGGCGCGGTCGGCGGCGGCGCAGATGGCGGCCGCGTTGTCGAGGGCGAGGGTGCCGGGCAGAGCCGCGCCCAGCGCCGAGAGCTTGACCGACACCTCGGCCCGGTCGGCGAGGCCGTGCGCGGCGAGCCCGTCGAGGGCGGCGACGTACGCGTCGCGGATCGCGGCGGCCCGGGCGGCGTCGGTGGTGTCCTCGCCGAGGTGGTCGAGGGTCACGAGCAGGCCCGCGGCGGTGAGGTCGGCGGTGGTGGCGAGGGCGGCGTGGAGCGTGTCGCCCGCGACGAAGCGGTCGACGACCCGGCGCGCGGCGGGCGCTCCGGTCACGAGGCGGCGCACCCACGGGCGGCGGCTGACGGCGAGGACGGACGCGCTGAACACGGCAGGTCTCCCTTCCGGCCACCGGCGCGGCGGGCAGGACCGACGGCGCCGGTGTGCAGTCACAGTAGGGAGTTCCCGTTCCCGGGCCCATGGACGGACGTCCGAGGATGTGCCCCGAATCCTCATACACTTGTCCGATGGAGCTGCAGGAGCTCGTCGACGAGGTCTCCCGCGTGCTGGGCGAGCCCGTTGTGCTCGAGGACCGGGACTTCAACCTGGTCTGCTACGGCGCGCACCCGGACGAGCTGGACCCGGTCCGGCAGCGCTCGATCCTGCACCGCCGCTCCGCGCCGGAGGTGCAGGACTGGTTCGAGCGGTTCGGCATCGCGACCAGCGAGCGGCCGGTGCGCACGCCGGCGGACCCGGGCTTCGGCGTCGTCGCGCGGGTGTGCCTGCCGGCGCGCTGGAACGGCGTGACCTACGGCTACGTCTGGGTGCTCGACGCCGCCGGCCGGCTCGCCGGGCCGGAGGCCGACGAGCGGCTCGACCGCGTGATGCGGCACGCCGCCCGCGCCGGGACGATCATGGCCGGCCAGGCGCGCACCCGGGAGCACCTCGCCGAACGGGCCCACGACCTGCTGGCCGGGGACCCGGCGACCGCCGAGATCGCGGCCGCCGAGATCGACCGGCTGGGCGCCCTGGCCCGCGACGTGCCGGTCCGCGCGATCGCCCTGCACCTCGCCGACGGCGGGCCGGTGCCTCCGCTCAACCTCTGGCGGCTGCCCCGGGCGGCCGTCGCGACCGCCGCCGACGATCCCGCCGACCCGACGGTGCTGCTGCTGACGCCGTCGGCCGACGCGGACCACCTCGCCGGGGCCGCGCGCCGGCTCTACGCCGACCGGCTCGACCGCGTCGACCCGGACCGGCTGGTGGCGGGCATCGGCGGCGAGCGGGCGGACCTCGTCGGACTGCGGGACAGCGTCCGCGAGGCACGGCTCGCCGCCCGGGTCGCGCACGAGGTGCCCCGGCTGCGCCCGGTGGCGCGGTGGGACGACCTGGGTCCCTACCGCCTGCTCGCCTGCGGGCCGCGGCCGGCGCTGCGCGAGGGCGCGATCGACCCCGCGGTGCGCCCGCTCTTCGAGCACCCGGTGCTCGCCGAGACCGCGACGACCTGGCTCGACCTGGCCGGCAACGTGCAGCGGACCGCGGAGGCGCTCGCCGTGCACCGGCAGACCCTCTACTACCGGCTGGGGCGGATCGCCCAGCTCACCGGTCTGGACCTGGCCGACGGCCGGGACCGGCTCACCCTCCACCTGGCCCTGACCTTCCGGCCGTTGGTCGGATGACATCCCCGTCACCACTGCCCTCAACCACCCCGCGCCCGCGCGCGGGGGGCGCCCGACGCCTAGCATCGCGAACGGATCGACGCAGCCCGAGCACCGTTCAGCCCACTGCGGTCGCGCAACGCACGAGGAGTCGCACGGTGAGGGTGGAGTGAGCGGGTCCCACGCGACCGGCGGGGACCGGACCGGCGTCGGATCGCCCCGTCGCGTCGAGGCCGTGCACGCCACGCGCCTGTTCGAGACCGGACCGGAGGAGGCCTTCGACCGCCTCACCCGGCTGGCGGCGATCATCCTCTGCACCCCCATGGTCGCCCTCACGGTGGTCGACGACGTGCGCTCCTTCCTCAAGGGCGCGCCGCACCCCGAGGCGATGACCGGTCCGGACGGGACGTACGAGTCCCCGGTCTTCGACGCCGCGTGCCACGTCGTGATCGACGCAGGCGAGGAGATCTACGCGCCGGACGTGTCACTGGAGCCGCGGCTGCGGGATCTGCCGCAGATCAAGGAGTTCGAGGCCGCGGCCTGGATCGGCGTGCCCATCCTCGATCCCGACGGCTACGTCGTCGGCAACTTCTGCGCCCTGGACCGGGTGGTCCGCGAGTGGACGGACGAGCAGCGCGAGGGCCTGCGCGGCCTGGCCCGCGCGGCGGGCGGCGAGATCGCGCTGCGCCGGGCGCTCGCCGAGACCGCCCGGGCGGCCGCGGAGGCCGAGCGGCACGCCGCCGAGGCCGCGGAGCTGGCTCGGACCCTGCAGGCCAGCCTGCTGCCGCTGCAGCCGCCCGCGCTCCCCGGTGTGACGATCGGTGCGTGCTTCGCGCCGGGCGGGACCGGCGTCGAGGTGATGGGGGACTTCTGGGACGTCGTGTCCGCCGCGGGCGGCTTCGGCCTCGTCGTCGGCGACGTCTGCGGCAAGGGTGCCGCGGCCGCCCGGACCACGGCCCTGGCCCGCTCCGCCGTGCGCACGGCGACGCTCAGCGAGCCCGCGGACGGCGACGGGACGGCCGTCCTGCGGACGGTCAACGAGGTGCTGCGCGGCTGGTTCGCGGACCCGCTGTTCGGTGGCCGCATCGGCTTCGTGTCGGCGACCTACGCCACGTTCCACCGACCCGCGGCGGGCGGGACCTGGCAGGTCGACGTCGCCGGGGCGGGCCACCCGCCGGGCCTCGTCCGGCGCGCCGCCGGCGGGGTGGAGCACCTGAGGGGCGGAGGCATGATCCTGGGCCTGATCGCCGGCGCGGCCGTCAGCACACAGCGGGTCGAGCTCGCCGCGGGGGACGACCTGGTGCTCTACACCGACGGCGTGACCGAGGCGCACCGGGTCGGCGACCCCGACCAGTTCGACGAGTCCGGGCTGGCCGCGGTGCTCGCCGGCCTGCCGCACGGCACCGGGCCGCAGGAGGCCGCGGAGGCGCTCGTCGGGGCCGCGCGCGCCCGGTCGGACGGCCGCTCGCCGGACGACGCGGGCGTGATCGTCGTCCGGATCGGGGACCCCGGCCTCACGAGGCGTTAGCGCCGAGGGTGAGGTGGACGAGTACCGGGTGAGCGACCGTGGGTGATGTGGAAGGGGGGCCGGGCCGGGTGACCGTTCCCGAGCACGACGACGCCTCGTCCGTGCTGCGCGCGGTCACGGCGGCGGCGGGCGGGACGGCCCACGTGCACCTGTTCGGGCGGCTCGCCCCCGAGACCGCACCCGACGCCGTCGCACACCTCGCGGGGCTCCTGCAGGGCTACGACCGGGTCGTCGTGGACCTCGACGAGCTGCGGGTCGAGCGGTTGAGCCTGCTCGCCGTGCTGGCCCGGGCCGCGCGCGACGCCGGCGGCTGGCCGGGCGCCCGGCTCGCCCTCGTGGCCCGGGACACCCAGCTCCGGCAGATGCTGCGCGCGGCCGGGGTGGCCGACCGGGTGGCCGTCGCGGACGGCCTCGACCTGGCGCTCGACCGGGCCGAACGCCGTCCCGCGGTCGTCGACGCGAGCTGGACCTTCCCGCCCGAGCCGGAGATGGTGGGCCGCGCGCGGCGGGAGGTCGTCCGGCGCCTGGCGGCCTGGGCCTTCCCGGGCGACCCCGAGGACGTCGCCCTCGTGGTGAACGAGCTGGCCGCGAACGCCGTGGAGCACGCGAAGACCACCTTCACGCTCACCCTGACGCTCGACCGGACCGGCTTGCGGATCGCCGTCGGCGACCGTTCACCGCTGCCGCCCGTCCTCCGGCCGCACGATCCCGGCGCCGCCCGCGGCCGGGGCCTCCAGCTCGTCGACTCGCTTGCCGAGGAGTGGGCCGTCGTCGACCGGGGCGAGGGCAAGGTCGTGTGGGCCCGCGTGGTCCCGGGCTGGAGCTGATCCGGGAATCCCGGGGCGCCCGCGGCGGTTGAACGGGGTTCATGCCCTTTGGACACAGCCAGTTCGTGCCCTTTGGACACAGCCATCGGCATGCGCGACACTGATCGCACCCGACCCGAACGGGATGAGGTGAGAAGGGGCCGCGAAGGCGCCCCCGTACCCGTGACAGAGCCCGAGCACGCCACGCGCGCGGCGGTCCTCGAGATCGACGCGCGGATCGACACCGCGCCGTATGCGGCCGTGGTGGCGGATGCTGCCGGAATCGTCCAGGCCCTCAACCGCGCCGCGCGCACGCTGCTGCCCGGCGTGCGCGTCGGCGAGACCCTCACCGCGACCGCCCCCGGCTGGCTGGCCGAGTCGCACGCGACCCTCGCCGGCGACCCCGACCCCGGCCCCCGGAGCGCCGCGCAGGGCTGGGTCGACCGGCGCAGCCTCGGGGGCCACCCCGTCCGGCACGACGACGGCACGGTCACCTGGTGGCTCGTCGACGACACCGACACCCGGCTGGCCCGCGAGGCGCTGCGCACCGAGCAGGCCCGCACGGCCTTCCTCACCGAGGTCTCGACCGCGCTGCTCGGGTCGCTGAACCTGCAGCGCTGCACGGAGACCACGGTCACGCTGGCGACCGAGAACCTCTGCGACGCCGCGATCGTCATGGCCCCCGCCGGGCGCGGCGGCCGGTACCCCACGGTCACCGCCGTCCGCGGCGGCGAGGTCGTGCACGACGTGCTCGACGTCGACGCCGAGGAGGTCCCCGGGCTGGCCGAGGCGCTGCAGGGCTTCCCGCCCGTGCCCTCGCGCTGGCTCGACCCGATGTCGGTCCCGGAGTGGCTGCGGCCGACCGGGTTCGGCGAGGTCGGCTCGGTCGTCGTCACCCCGCTTCCCGGGCACGGCGTGCCCGCCGGTGCGCTGATCCTCGTGCGCGGCGCCGGCGCCGCCGAGTTCAGCGAGGAGGAGGAGGTCGTCGCGCGGCTGTTCGCCACCCGCGCCGGCGTGGCCATGTCCGCGGCCCGGATGTACGACCAGCAGGCGTCGATCACCGAGACGCTGATGCGGGACCTGTTGCCGCCCGCGGTGCACCAGCTGTCCGGAGTGGAGTTCGCGGCCCGGTACCGCGCCTCGCAGGACGGCGACCGCGTCGGCGGGGACTTCTACGACGTGCACCCGGCGAGCGTGGAGGACGAGGAGTCCCTCGTCGTGCTCGGGGACGTCTGCGGCAAGGGCCTCGACGCCGCCGTCCTCACCGGGAAGATCCGCAGCACCCTGCACGCGCTGCTCCCGCTCGCCGACGACCACCTGCGGATGCTGCGCCTGCTCAACGGCGCGCTGCTGAACACCCACGACGCGCGGTTCGCCACGCTCGTGCTCGCCTCCGTCGCCCGGGACGGCGCCGGGGTGCGGCTGCGCCTGACCTGCGGCGGCCACCCGGCGCCGCTGGTCGTGCGGGCCGACGGGCGCGTCGAGGAGGCCCCCACGCGCGGCACCCTCATCGGCGCGATGCCCGACGTCAGGGCGACCACGGCCGAGCTGACGCTCGGCCCGGGCGAGACGTGCCTGATGTACACCGACGGCATCACCGAGGCGAAGGGCGGTCCCTTCGGCGACGAGCTGTTCGGCGAGCAGCGCCTGCACCGGGTGCTTGGCGAGTGCGCCGGGATGCCGGCCGAGGCCGTCGTCGAGCGGGTGCAGATGCTGGCGTCGCAGTGGCTGGGCCGCGGCGCGCACGACGACATGGCCGTACTGGCGATCACGGCTCCCCGCGGGCAGCACCTCACAGCGGTCGGGGGGCACGGACGAGGCAGGTACACCGCATGACCGATCCGACGACCCGAACCCCGACCGGGCCCGAGGAGTCCCTCCGCACCTACGCCGACGCCTTGTGGTCCGCCGCCATCGCGGGCGACGAGTACGCGGCCACCGACGCCGTGCTCGGCGCGCTCGACGCCGGCGTCGACCCCGAGGCCGTGCTCCTCGACGTCGTGGGGGCCGTGCAGCGCAAGGTCGGCCGCGAGTGGGCGGCCAACCGGATCACCGTGGCGCAGGAGCACACCGCCACCGCCATCGACGAGCGCGTGGTCGGCGCGATCGGCCACCGGGTGCGCACCGAGCCGCACCGCGGCCGGATCGCCGTGGCCTGCGTCGACGGCGAGTGGCACGCCCTGCCGGCCCGGCTGCTCGCCGAGGTGCTGCGGCTGCGCGGGTTCCGGGTCGACTACCTCGGTGCCCAGGTGCCCGCGCCGCACCTGGTGGAGCACCTGCACCGGACCGCCCCCGAGGCCGTCGCCATCTCGGGCTCGATCGCGACCCGGCTGCCCACCGCGCACGCCACCATCACCGCCTGCCGCGCCACCGGCGTCCCCGTGATCGCCGGCGGCGCCGCCTTCGGCCCGGACGGCCGCTACGCCCGGCTCCTCGGGGCCGAGGCCTGGGCGCCCGACGCCCGCGCCGCGGCGGCCCGGCTCGCCGAGGGCCCGCTGCCGCGGCCGCAGAACGGCACACAGGCCATCGACGACCTGCCGCACCTCGCGGACCAGGAGTACACGATGGTCACGCGGACCGCGCCGCAGCTGGTCAAGGCGATGTACACCGGCCTGGAGCAGAAGCTGCCGGTGATGGCGCGCTACACCGACCAGCAGCGCCAGCACACCGCCGAGGACCTCGACCACATCGTGCAGTTCCTGGCGACCTCGCTCTACACCGGCGACGACGAGCTGTTCGGCCACTTCCTCCGCTGGACCGCGGACATCCTGCAGGCCCGGTCGGTGCCGCCGGGCTTCCTGGTCCCCGCGCTCGAACTGCTCGAGGAGGAGCTGCGGGACTTCCCGCGGGCCACGGCCCTGCTGGAGGGCGCCCGGGCGCAGCTCGCGGCCTCCCTCGTGGGCACGAAGGAGTCGGCGTGACGGCGGGGCAGCGACTGACCTGCAGCTGGGCGGTCGCCGGGCGGGGCACGGGCCGGCTCACGATCGTCGGCGACCTCGACTACGACCACGCCGACGAGATCAACCGCGTCCTGGTCGAGGGCCTCGCGGCGCACCCGGGCCTGCGCGAGGTGCACCTGGACTGCGCCGAGGTCGCCTTCTGCGACTCCTACGGCCTCGCCGCGCTGCTCATGGCGCACCGGCACATCCGGGGCGTGGGTGCGCGTCTGCACCTGGACAACATGCAGCCCGGCCTCGCCCGCCTGCTCGAGCTCACCCGCACGCTGGAGTACCTCACCGCCGAGGACACCCCCTCCCGGGCGGAGAAGTTCGACACCTGACCCCCGGTCAGACCGGGTCGGCCGGCACCTCGACCGTCACGACGGTGCCGGAGGAGGGGCCCGGGCCGATCGTCAGGCGTCCGCCCGCGGCCTCGATCCGCACCGCGTGGGATGCCAGGCCGATGTGACCGCCGCCGGGACCGGCGGCGCCCGGCCCGATCCCCACGCCGTCGTCGGCGACGACCATGCGGGCGCGGCCGCCGAGGAAGGTCAGCGTGACGTCCGCGGTGCGGGCCCGGGCGTGCTCGGCGACGTTGGCCAGCAGTTCGCGGGCGGTCCGGTGGAGCAGGGGATCGGCGGTCGTGCGCAGGTCGGCCGGCCAGCCGTCGGCGCGGACGTCGGCGACGAACCCGCCCCGCGCGGCCGCGGTCGCCGCCAGCTCCCGCACCGCCGCCGGCAGGCCGGCTTTCGCCAGCACCGCGGGGTGCAGCTCGGCGACCGTGGAGCGCAGCAGCCGGGAGGTCTCGGTGAGCGCCCGGTCGAGCCGCTCGAACGCCTCGGGGTCGCCGGAGTCCCGGGCGTCGTCGAGGTCCATCCGCGCGGCGAGGACGTACTGCAGGGCGCCGTCGTGCAGGTGCTCGGAGAGCGAGCTGCGTTCGCGCTGCTCGAGGTCGCCGAGCTCGCCGAGCAGCTCGCCGCGGGTCTGCACGAGCCGCCCGATCTGCGCGACCCGGGAGCGCTGGATCCGGGAGAGCCCGACGCAGCCCGCGGCCACCCCGGCCACGATCGCCGTGCGCAGCAGCAGCGAGCTCCACGGCTCCAGGTTCGCCCCCATCGTCGCGATCCCGGCGACGAGGTAGACGACGACCGTCGGGATCACGACCGCCGCGCACACGCGCGGGCGGAGCTGGGTCGCGGCCAGCACCGGGAGCAGGAGGAACCCCGTCGTCACGACGTCGGAGGTCCAGCTCTCCGGGGTCGAGACCCCCGTGAGCAGGGTGAGCACCGCGAGCACGACGAGGTCGCCCAGCAGCGCGACCCACGCGAGCCGGACCGGGCGATCGCCGCCGCGGCGCACCCAGACGGCGATCGCGAGCGCGAACAGCGCGTAGCAGGCGGCGATCACCGCGCAGGTGACGAGGTCGTGAGCCGGCGGCACGAACGCCACCGTCAGGGCCACGAACGCGACCAGCACCCAGCGCAGGGCGACCTGCAGCCGGACCCCGCGGCGGGCGTGCTCGACGGCCACCGCCAGCACCGCAGGCCCTCCGGGCGGGACGGGTGCGCCGGTCGGAGTGCTCATCCATCCACCCTTCGGTCGTGGTCCCCGCATCCTGATCCTCCCTATGCTTCACCCGTGACCGCCGGCCGAGGGGGCGACGCGCGCATCCGCGTGCTGGTCGCCGACGACCACCCGTTCTTCCGCGACGGCGTGGCGCGCGGACTCGTGCAGAGCGGCCGGATCGAGGTGGTCGGCGAGGCCGGCGACGGCCGCGCCGCGCTCGAGGCGATCCGGGCCGAGTCCCCGGCCGTCGCGCTGGTCGACTACGAGATGCCCGACATCGACGGCCTCGGGGTGGTCCGCGCCGTCGTCCGGGACGGGCTGCCGACGCGGATCCTGCTGCTCTCCGCCCACACCGAGAGCGCCGTGGTGTACCAGGCGCTGCAGGAGGGGGCGGCCGGCTACCTGGCCAAGGACGCCCGCCGCGCGGAGATCGTGCAGGCGGTGCTCGACGTCGCCCACGGCCGCACCGTCGTGCCGCCCGAGCTGGCGGCCGGGCTGGCCGGCGAGATCCGGATGCGGGCCGCGTCGGACGGGCCGGTGCTGAGCGAGCGGGAGCGCGAGGTGCTGTCGGCCTTCGCCCGCGGGCTGTCGATCCCGCAGGTCGCGAAGGAGCTGGTCATCGGGGTCAGCACGGTCAAGACCCACACCCAGCGGCTCTACGAGAAGCTCGGCGTGTCCGACCGCGCGGCCGCGGTGGCGGTCGCGATGCGGCGGGGGCTGGTGGAGTAGGCGCCGGTGGAGCAGGTGCCGCCGTTCCGGGAACGGCGGCGGGCCCGCGCCGGGGTGCGCAGGCCGTCGGCCGATCGTCGTGGCCTCACATGCCCGGCATCCCTCCCATCTGGCTGCCCCCGTTCATCTGGCTGCCCCCGTTCATCTGGCTGTTGCCGTTCATCTGGCTGTTCCCGGTCGCCAGCATCTTCGTGAGCGCGGCCTGGGTGGCGGCGTTCATCTGGCCGGTCTGCGGGAGGCCGGCGTCGCGCTGCAGGTAGGTGATCGCCTGCGTGGTCTGGGTGTTCATCAGGCCGGTGACGGGCCCCTCGTAGTAGTTCAACTGGCCGAGCTCCTTCTGCAGGGTCTCGATCGCGGCCGAGGGCGTCGGCGGCGCGGGCGGGGTGGGGTGCCCGCCGCTCGACGAGCCGCCGTTCGCGCTCGTGCCGCCGGTGCCTGCGGTGGCGCCTGTCCCGGTCACGGGGTGGGCCGGCATCGGTGCGTGGCGCGCCGGCGCGGTGGCGGCGACCCCGGGGTCGGCCGGGATCGGAGCGGCGTCGTGGCCGTAGCCGAGCCCGTAGACCAGACCGGCCGCAATGCCCGCGGCCACCACCAGGGCGCCGACGGTCAACCCGATGCGGCGCCAGGTCTCCTTCCGGCCGGGCACGTCGGCCGCGTCGTCGGGCCCGAGATAGGCGCCGTGGGCGCGGGACCAGTCGTAGAGGGCGGGGGAGTAGGGGGCGTCGGCGAACGGGTCGTCGGCGGGCGCGTCGGTGCGACGGGGCCCGGACGCGGGGGCCCCGGCGGTGCGGTCGACCCCGGCGCGGCCGGACGCCTGCGGGGCGCCGTCGCCGTCGCGCGGGTCCTGCGGGGCGGGGGTGCTGATCGTGTCGGTGGTGCTCATCGGATTCTCCTTACGAGGTGGTCCGGGGCGTTCGCTCCGTCGAGGAGAACCCTCCTGCGGATCCGGCCCCGCCACCGTCGGTCCGCCGGCCGATCTCCCGGCCGACCGCGCTGTCGGGCGATCGGGGGACAGCCCGGCGCGCGGTGATCATCAGGAGCTGAGGGCTCCCGGGGCCGCTCCGCAGAGCCGTCAGCTCCTTCTCGACGGCCGAGCGCCCGGGGAAGGTCACGGGACGGTCACGATCGAGGGCGGGTGCAATCCCGCTCGCCCATCCTTCCGTAGCACCGGAGCCGGGAGAGCCCGGCCGACGAGAGGAGCACCATGACCCGCTCGCACGCCGCGTCCGCCGTCTCACCGGCGGTCGTGACCCTGCTGCGCGTCCTGGCCGCGCTGTCCGTGTTGATGATCGTCGTGCAGGGGGTGTCGGCCGGCGAGATCCTGTCCCGCAGCGCGACCGCCGCGGCGCTGCACTCCGGCGGCGCGATCGTGGTGCACGTGCTCACCGGGCTGACCGCGATCGCCGCGTTCCTCGTCGTCCGCGCGACGGGTGGCCCGTGGTGGCCGCCGATCCTCGCCGCGGTCCTGTTCGTGGTGACCTTCCTGCAGGCCGCCCTGGGCAGCGGCGGGGTGATGGCGGTGCACGTGCCCCTCGCGATGATCTGCCTGGTGGGGGCGGTGTGGCTGCTGGCCTGGTCCTTCGCCGCCGGCCGGACCCGGGCCTGAGCGCCGGCGCCGGAGGGCGCGGGATGGCGTGGCGGGCCAGGCCGGTCGACGGGTTCCCCGACGACCTGCTGCTCGCCGGCCTGGCGTCGGGGGACGCCGAGCTGTCGGTCGCCTTCGTGCGGCGCTTCCAGAGCCGGGTCTTCGGCGTCGCGATGGCGGTGCTGGGCGACCCGCGCCAGGCCGAGGACGTCGCGCAGCAGGCCTTCGAGCGCGCCTGGCGGCACGCCGCGGTGTTCGACCCGCGCCGCGGCTCGGTGACCACCTGGCTGACCGCGATCACCCACCACCTGGCGATCGACGCCGTACGCGCCCGTCGCGCCGCACCCGTCGACCCGATGGCCCTCGAGGAGGTCCTCGGCGCGGGCCCGGACGGCCCGGAGCGCGCGACCCTCGCGGCCGAGTCCGCCGCGGAGCTGCGGGCGGCGATCCGCGGGCTGCCCGCCGAGCAGGGGCGCGCCCTGGTGCTCGCCGCGTTCCGCGGGCTGACGGCCCGGGAGGTCGCCGAGAGCGAGGGCATCCCGGTGGGCACGGCCAAGACCCGGATCCGCACGGCCATGCTGCGGCTGGCCGCGGTCCTCGAGCCCAAGCGGGGCCCGTCGTGACCGGCCCGGAGTGCACCCGCTGCCGCGAGTTCGCGCCGGAGCTCGCGCTCGGCCTGCTCGGCGGGCACGAGCGCGCGGAGGCGCTCGCCCACCTGGAGCGCTGCCCGGCGTGCCGCGACGAGGTGACCCGGCTCGCCGGCGTGCACGACCGGTTGCGCGCGCTCGTCCCGCCGGTCGAGCCGCCGGCCGGGTTCGAGGAGCGGGTGCTCCGCCGGGTCGGCCCGGTCCGGCCCCGACGCCGGCTGCCCGGCTGGGGCCGGGTCGCCGCGGCCGCCGCCCTGGTCGGGGCCGCGTTCGCGGGCGGCTGGCTCGCCGGCACGACGACGGTCGCGCCCGCGGCGCCCGCGGTCGCCGCCCCGTTGCTGGCCGGGGACCGGCACGTCGGCGACGTCCTCGTGAGCCGCGCCCGGCCCGACTTCCTGTCGGTCTACCTGGACGTGTCCGCGCCGGGACCGCTGCGGTGCGACCTCCTCCGGCAGGACGGCACGGTGGCCGCCTCCACCGTCTACGACGCCTCGGGCGGCACGGAGTGGTGGGGCGTGGAACGCCCGGCCGACGCCGTCGCGAGCGTCCGGATCGCCGACGCGGCGGGCGGGGTGGTCGCGTCGGGTGAGGTGCCGCGGCCCTAGGGCGCGTCAGGGCCCGGCGCGCCCGGGTCGCGGCATCGGCTGCGCGGCGAACACGCCGGCCAGCACCGCGTCGAGGTCCGGGTAGGTGCCGTAGGGCAGGCGGGCGAGACGGTAGGCGGTCACCCGGTCGGCGCCCCGGGCCGCGGCCCCGGCGATGATCTCCCAGCGCTCGGCCGGGTAGCGGACGTCGCACAGCACGTCGACGAGCCGTTCGTGCAGGGATCGCGGGGCACGGTCCACGGACCGGCGTGCCCTGCCTCCCTCGGACGGTTCCGGCATCCTGGCGGCCTCCCGTCGGCCCGGGGCCGCAGGTGGGTGTCGACGGCCCGTTGACGCAGCAAGTTACGAGCGGCCGCGCCGTCCGGCAAGGCCCGGAGCACCCGCGCGCCTCGGGTAGCGTCGGCCCGTCCCACCCGCCGTCCCCGGAGCCCTGAGCATGAGCCTCGACGCCCCCGCGGTCGCCGCGATGATCGACCACGCGATCCTCAAGCCCGAGCTCACCCGCCCGCAGGTCGACGCGGACCTGGCGATGGCGATGCAGCACAGGGTGTTCAGCGTGTGCGTGCGGCCGTCCGACGTCGCCCACGCGGTGTCCACCGTGGCCGGCAGCGGGGTCGCGGTCGGCACCGTCCTCGGCTTCCCGCACGGCAGCACGTCGACGGCGGCGAAGGTGGCCGAGGCCCGGCAGGCGCTCGCCGACGGCGCCGTCGAACTGGACATGGTGCTCAACGTCGGCCGGCTGCGCAGCGGCCTGCTCGACGACGTCGGGGCGGACATCGCCGCCGTCGTCGGGGTGGCGGGGGAGCGGGTGGTCAAGGTCATCCTGGAGACGGCCTTCCTCACCGGCGACGAGATCGTGGCGGGCTGCCACGCGGCCGAGGCGGCGGGCGCGGCGTTCGTCAAGACGTCGACCGGGTTCGCCGGCGGCGGCGCGACGGCCGAGCACGTCGCCCTCATGCGGGCCTCCGTCGGCCCGTCCGTGCAGGTCAAGGCGTCCGGCGGGGTGCGGGACCTGGACACCCTGCTCGCGCTGTGCGAGCTCGGCGCCACCCGCTTCGGCACCAGCGCCTCCGCGGTGATCCTCGAGGACGCCGCGGGCCGGGACGCGGGTCGCCGGAGGGGGAGCTCGCGTACCCGACCGTCGGACTCGGTGGCCGCGCGGACCGACGGCGCGTCCTACTGACCTGGTTCATCTGAACGAACGTTTGACAAGATCGTGGGCCGCGGCCTAGCGTCGGTCCGCCCCCGTCCCCGACGCCCGTGAGGTGTGCCCGTGTCCCGTGAGCTCGAGGGGCAGGTCGCCCTCGTCACCGGTGCGACGTCCGGTCTCGGCCGGCGCTTCGCCGAGGTCCTGGCCGGCGCCGGTGCCGCGGTCGCCGCGGCGGGCCGCCGCGCGGACCGGCTGGAGGAGCTGGCGAAGGAGATCGAGGCCGCGGGGGGCCGGTGCCTGCCCGTGCAGCTCGACGTCTCGCGCGCCGAGGAGATCCCGGCCGCGGTCGACCGCGTGGAGGCCGAGCTCGGGCCCGTCACGATCCTGGTGAACAACGCCGGGGTCCCCGACGCGAAGCGGGCCCACTGGATGCCGCTCGAGGTCGTCGACGCCGTGCTCGACACCAACGTCCGCGGCCCGTGGCTGCTCGCGACCGAGGTGGGCCGCCGGTTGATCGCCGCCGAGCGGCCCGGCCGGATCGTCAACATCTCGTCGATGAGCGCCTTCGACTACCGCAACGGCGGCGCGGCCGCGCTGTACTCGGTGAGCAAGGCGGCGCTGAACCGGATGACCGAGGTGCTCGCCACGGAGTGGGCGCAACACCGGATCAACGTCAACGGCATCGCCCCGGGCGCCTTCCTCACCGAGATGATGGAGGGCATGATCGAGCGTCTGCACACGGACCCCGAGGGCCTGGCGGATCCGTTCCCGCGCAAGCGCCTCGGCGCCCCGGAGCAGCTGGACAGCACCCTGCTCTACCTGTGCTCGCCGGCGTCGGAGCTGGTCACCGGCACGGTGATCAAGGTCGACGACGGCCAGCACGGGCGCTAGCTCACCCGGACACGGCCGTCCCGAGGTCACCGGCGGCCGTGGTCGGCGCCGGCTTCAGGCCGAGGTGCTGGCGCAGCGTGGTGCCCTCGTACTCGGTCCGGAAGACCCCGCGCTCCTGCAGCAGCGGCACCACGGTGTCGGCGAACTCGTCGAGCCCGCCGGGCGTGATGTGCGGGACGAGCACGAACCCGTCCGACGCGTCCGCCTGCACGAACTCGTCGAGCAGCTCGGCGATCCGGCCCGGGGTGCCGATGAAGTTCTGCCGGCCGGTCACCTCGATGATCAGCTCGCGGGTGCTGAGGTGCTTGGCCTCGGCGAGCTCCCGCCACTCGTGAGCGGTCGCGATCGGGTCCCGGTACATCCGGACGCTCGCGCGGCCGCGGGAGATCGTGTTCTCGCCGACGACGGGGTCCACGGTGGGCAGCGGGCCGTCCGGGTCGTGGTCGGACAGGTCGCGGTTCCACAGCTGCTCGAGGAACTTGATCGCCGTGGCCGGGCTGACCTGCTGGTACCGGACGTGCCGGGCCTTCTCCTGGGCCTCGGCCTCCGTGTCGCCCAGCACGAACGTGGCCGCCGGCATGATCTTCAGGTCGTCGGGGGAGCGGCCGTACTTGGCCAGCCGGCCCTTGACGTCCGCGTAGAAGGCCTGGCCGGCCTCGAGCGTGCCGTGCCGGGTGAAGATCGCGTCCGCCCCGGAGGCGGCGAACTCGCGGCCCTCCTCGGAGTCACCGGCCTGCAGGATCACCGGGCGGCCCTGCGGGCTGCGCGGCACCGGGAACCGTCCGTGGATGTCGAACTGGTCCGAGCGGATCGCGAAGTCGCCGCCCGGCCGCCAGAACTCGCCGGTCTCCTTGTCGGCCACGATCTCGTCGCCCTGCCAGGAGTCGAACAGCTCCCAGGTGGCGGCGAGGAACTCCTTGGCGCGCAGGTACCGCTTCTCCTGCGGCAGGAAGCCGCCGCGGCGGAAGTTCTCGCCGGTGAACTCGTCCCACGAGGTGACGACGTTCCACGCGGCGCGGCCCGCGGAGAGGTGGTCGAGCGAGGCGAACTGGCGGGCGACCTCGTACGGCTCGTTGAAGGTCGAGTTGATCGTCCCGGCCAGCCCGAGCCGGTCGGTGACGGCGGCGAGCGCGGCCAGGATCGTGAACGTGTCCGGCCGCCCGACGACGTCGAGGTCGTAGATCAGCCCGTTCTGCTCGCGCAGCCGCAGCCCCTCGGCGAGGAACAGGAAGTCGAACCTCGCCCGCTCGGCGGTCCGGGCGAAGTGGAGGAACGAGTCGAACTCGATGTGGCTGCCGGCCTCCGGGTCGCTCCACACCGTGGTGTTGTTGACGCCGGGGAAGTGCGCGGCGAGGTGGATCTGCTTGCGCGGCATGCGGTGTCCTCCCGGGCGGTCAGGCGGCGTAGCGGTCGGCGGGGCGGTCGAGGCCGAACAGCCCGCGCAGGGTGTCGGCCTCGTAGGCGGTGCGGAAGGCACCGCGGCGCTGCAGCTCGGGGACGAGCCCGCGGGTGATCTGCGCGAGGTCGTGGTCGACGGAGCCGGGGCGCAGCCGGGCGCCGGCGAGCCCGGCCTCCTGCCACTCCAGCAGCAGGTCGGCCAGCTCGGCGGGGGTGCCGGCGACGATCCGGGCGTCGCTGACCAGCTCGCGGCCGAGCCGGGTGTCCATGCGGCCCTTGCGGTCCCGCGCGGCCTCGGCGCTCTCGTCGAGGAACACCACGACGTCGCCGAGCACGTGCAGCGGCTCCTCCGCCCGGCCGGCGGCCTCCTGCTCGCGGCGGATCTCGCCCAGGATCGGGGCCACGTCGGCGGTCTCCTGCGGGGTCACGAAGCCCAGGTCGCAGGAGCGCGCGACGAGCCGGTAGGCGTAGTCACGATGCGCCAGCGCGGCGACCAGCGGCTGCCCCTGCGGCGGCCGCGGGGTGATCGACGGGCCGCGCACGGAGAAGAACCGGCCCTCGAAGTCGATGTAGTGCAGCTTGTCCCGGTCGACGAACCGGCCGGTCGCCGCGTCGCGGATCTCGGCGTCGTCCTCCCAGCTGTCCCAGAGCCGGCGGACGACCTCGACCCAGTCCGCGGCCTCGTCGAACAGCTCCGGCGCGTCCTCCCGGCCGATCTCCCGCCGCCCCACGAGAGCCGCCTCGTCCGGACGTGTGGACACCCGCACGCGCACTCCGGCGCGGCCGGTGCTCACGAAGTCGAGGGTCGCGACGCCCTTCGAGAAGTGGAAGGGCTCGGTGTGGGTCGTGACCGCGGTCGGCACGATCCCGATGTGCGAGGTCACCGGCGCGACCCTGGCCGCGACGAGCAGCGCGTCGAGCCGGCCGCGGACCTGGTCGGTGCGCTCGTCCGGCTCGAACGGGCGCGAGGACTGGATGGCGAAACCGTCCTCGATCGTGACCAGGTCGAGCAGCCCGCGCTCGGCCTCGCGGACCTGGTCGGCCCAGTAGCCGGCGTCGAACAGCGCGGTGGGCCGGGCCTCGGGCTCGCGCCACGAGGTGGGGTGCCAGCCGGTGCCCTCGAGGGCGACGGCGAGGTGCAGGGGGGTCATCCGACAGCTCTCCCTGGGGACGGGTCGAGGAAGGGGCGTGCGCGTCAGCGGGCGCGACAGCCGGTGGTCGTGACGAGGCAGCGGTCGATCCACCGCCGCTGCGTCAGTACGATCGTCAGGACCCCGGGGACCACAGCGTCGACACTAACCCCGGCCGGGCCGAAGAGGACGTCGTAAGGTCCGTCAGCGTGGCAGGGACGACACGAACGACCCCGGACGCGGACGGCTACGCGCTCGCCTACGAGCGGGCCGGGACCGGCGACCCCGTGCTGCTGCTCCACGGCTGGCCGGGCGACCGCGGCGACTGGGCCGCCGTCGCGCACCTGCTCGCCGACGCGGGCACGGCGGACGTGGTGTGGCCCGACCTGCGGGGGTTCGGCGAGTCGGACAAGCACGAGGGCGGCGACGTCGCGGCGGCCGGCCAGGCCCGCAGCGCACTCGCCCTGCTCGACGAGCTCGGCCTCGGGCGGGCGGTCGTCGCGGGCTACGACGTCGGGAGTCGGGTGGCGCAGACCCTGGCCACCGAGCACCCCGACCGGGTCGCGGCCCTGGTCCTCGCGCCGCCGCTGCCCGGCGCGGGCCGGCGCGTGCTGGAACCCGAGGCCGCGGCCGAGTTCTGGTACCAGCACTTCCACCGGCTCGGGCTGCCCGAGCAGGTGGTCGACGGGCGGCCCGACGCCGTGCGCGCGTACCTGCGGCACTTCTGGGAACACTGGTCGAGCCCGGACTTCACCGTGGAGGAGGAGCGGCTCGACCGGCTCACCGCGCGGTACTCGCCGCGGGGCGCGTTCACGGCGTCGATCGGCTGGTACCGCAGCGGCTCCGGCATGATCGCGCGCTCGCTCGCCGAGGAGCCGCCCGTGAACCGGATCACCGTCCCGACCACGGTGCTGTGGCCCGAGCACGATCCCCTGTTCCCGCGCGCCTGGGCCGACCGGCTCGACGACTGGTTCGAGAAGGTGGACCTGCGGCCGCTCGACGGCGTGGGCCACTTCTCGCCGGTGGAGGCGCCGGACCGGTGGGCGGCCGTGCTCACCGAGGTGCTCGAGCGGGGCCGCGGGTGAGCCTCCCGCTGTCGGTCCTCGACCTCTCGCCCGTCCCCGCCGGCGGGACGCCCGGCGACGCGCTGCGGAACTCGATCGACCTCGCGCGGGCGGCGGAGCGGGCGGGCTACCACCGCTTCTGGGTGGCCGAGCACCACCTCGTCACCGGCGTCGCGTCCTCCTCCACCCCCGTGCTGGTCGCCCTGCTCGCGGCGGCGACCGAACGCATCCGGGTGGGTTCCGGCGCGGTGCAGCTGCCGCACACCCGGCCGGTGCAGGTGGCCGAGCAGTTCGGCACCGTGGCCGCCGTCCATCCCGGACGGATCGACGTCGGGCTCGGGCGCTTCGACCTGCACCGCATCCTGCGGCTGATCAAGAACGGCCCGACCGGACGCCCGGGCGGCCGGCCGCCGGAGACCCGCACGGTCGACGGGCTGCTGCTGCCGAAGCCGGGGAAGGTCCCGTCGGACCTGGGGCTGTACGGCTGCCTCGCCGAGCTGCTCGGCTTCGACCCCGACCAGGAACCGCCGGACTACGGCCGCGAGGTCGGCGAGATCCTCGCCTACTTCGCCGGGACCGCCCGCGGGCCGCGGGGCGAACCGCTGCACGTCACGCCCGCGGAGGGCGCCGACGTCGACGTCGTGGTGCTCGGCTCGACGCCGGGGGAGAGCGCGCGGGTGGCCGGGGAGTACGGGCTGCCGTTCGCCGTGAGCTATCACCTCGTGCCACACCTGGTGCTCGACGCCGTCGCCGCGTACCGCGAGGCCTTCCGGCCCGGCCGGGTGGCCGAGCCGCACGTGATCGTGTCCGCGGACGTGGTCGTCGCGGAGACGGACGAGCGGGCCCGCGAGCTCGCCGCGCCCTACGGCCAGTGGGTGCTCGACATCCGCACGGGCCGCGGGGCCCGGCCGTACGTGACCCCGGCCGAGGCGCGCGCCCGGGAGTGGACGCCCGAGGAGCGGGCCGGGGTGGCCGACCGCGTCGACACCCAGTTCGTCGGCGCGCCGGACACGGTGTGCGAGCGGCTCGCCACCCTCGCCCGCGTGAGCGGGGCGGACGAGCTGCTGGTCACCACGATCACCACAGACCACGCCGACCGGGTCCGCAGCCACGAGCTGCTCGCCGGGGCATGGGCGGGGTGGCGGCCGGGCGGATGACGGACGGCACGGATGCCGATGCCCTCGCGGACCGGCTCGCCGAGGTCTACCTGGTCGTCGGCCCGCTGTACCGGCGGGTGCTGCGGGAGGTGGGGGCCGACGGCCCCGGCGCCGGGGTGTCCGCAGGGGTGCGTGCCGTGCTGGACCTGCTGCACCGCACCGGCCCGATGACCGTGCCGCAGATGGGCCGGGCGCAGTCGCTGAGCCGGCAGTTCGTGCAGCGCATGGTCAACGACGCGCGCGAGGCCGGTCTGGTGGAGCGGGTCGACAACCCCGCACACCGCCGCTCCGGCCTGGTGCGGCTCACCCCCGAGGGGCGCCGCGTGATCGCAGCGGTCAGCGGGTGGGAGCACGCGCGCCTGCGCGCGCTGGCCGGGCGGATCACGGGCGACGACGTCGAGGCCACCCTGCGCGTCCTGCGCGCGATGCTCGGGGAGCTCGACGAGATCGAGTGATCAGCGGGCCCCCGGGCCGTCGGCGAACTGGTCCCGGTGCCGGCGCGGGCTGGTCCCGAGCGCCTGCCGGAAGTGCCGGCGCAGCGACGCCGAGGAGCCCAGCCCGGATCGCTCGGCCACCTCGTCCATCGGCAGCTGTGTGGTCTCCAGCAGCGTGCGGGCCAGCTCGAGGCGCTGGCGCAGCAGCCACCGGCCCGGGCTCTCCCCGGTGCGCTCGCGGAAGCGGCGGGTGAAGGTGCGGCGCGACATCAGGGCACCGTCGGCCCACGCGTCGAGGTCGAGCGGCCGGTCGAGGCGCCACCGCGCCCAGGCCATGGCCTCGGCGATCTCGTCGGGGCCGTCGTCGTCGGGAACCGGGGTGCGCACGAACTGGGCCTGCGACCCGTCCCGGTGCGGGGCCATCACCAGCCGCCGGGCCACCTCGCCGGCGACGGCGGCGCCGAGGTCGCGGCGCACCAGGTGCAGGCAGCAGTCCAGCGCGGCGACCGTGCCGGCCGAGCTCACGACGTCGCCGAGGTCGGTCCACAGCACGTCCGACCGGACGTGGATCCCGGGATGACGCGCGGCGAGGAGCGGGGCCGCGTGCCAGTGCGTGGTGACCTCGCGGCCGTCGACCAACCCCGACTCGGCGAGGACGAAGGCCCCCAGGCAGAGCGCGACGATCCGGGCGCCCCGGCCGTGCGCGGCGCGCAGCGCCTCGCCCAGCTCCGGGGCCACCGGCAGGTCGGGGTCCCAGCTGGGCACGACGACCGTGTCGGCCGCCGCGACCGCCTCCAGCCCGTGGTGCACGGCCAGGTCGAAGCCGGCCCGTGTCGGCAGCGCGCCCGGTGTCGCGGCGCAGACCGTGACCCGGTAGCCCGGCAGTGGGCGGTCGTCGAGCTCGGCGGTGAACACCAGGGTCGGCACCGACAGGTGGAACGGGCTGATCCCCGGGAAGGCCAGGACCGCGATCGCGTGGGTCACGCCGCCAGGGTAGGGCGGACATGGCCCGATGTGAGCAGGTATCGGCCTCCGGGCCACTGGAGCGGGGCCGTCGGCGGCGCTGTGATGAGGCCATGACCCTCAC
The DNA here is from genome assembly GCF_040648315.1 of Pseudonocardia sp. NPDC049154. Taxonomy (NCBI): domain Bacteria; kingdom Bacillati; phylum Actinomycetota; class Actinomycetes; order Pseudonocardiales; family Pseudonocardiaceae; genus Pseudonocardia; species Pseudonocardia sp. NPDC049154. The sequence continues at coordinate 24,745 of NZ_JBEZDN010000015.1, read as the reverse complement.
CGCGCTCCACGTTGGCGGCCCGACCCTCGTCCTCGACCTGGCCGGCCTCCGCGTCGTCACCGACCCGACCTTCGACCCGCCCGGCGACCATCCGATCGGCGACGGCCGGGTGCTGCGCAAGCTGACGGGGCCCGCCGTGCCCGCGACCGACCTCGGCCGCGTCGACCTCGTCCTGCTGTCGCACGACCAGCACCCGGACAACCTCGACCCGTCCGGCCGCGCGCTGCTGGGCGAGGCCGGGCGGGTGCTGTCCACGCCGGCGGCCGCGGGCCGCATCGCGGGCCTCGACGGGTTGGCGCCGTGGGAGACCGCGGAGGTCCCGGCGCCCGCGGGGCCGCTGGTCGTGCGGGCGGTGCCGGCGCGCCACGGCCCGCCCGGGGCGGAGGCCTTCTCCGGTCCGGTGACCGGGTTCGTCCTCGAGGCCCCGGACGGGACCACGGTCTACGTGTCCGGCGACAACGCCTCCGTCGGGGTGGTCGAGGCGATCGCGGAGCGTGTCCCGCGCGTCGACCTCGCCGTGCTGTTCTGCGGCGCGGCGCGCCGCCCCGACCGCCCCGAGCCGCTCACGCTGACCGCGGCCGACGCGGTCCTCGCGGCCCGGGCCCTCGACGCCCGCCGGGTCCTGCCGGTGCACACCGAGGGCTGGCTGCACTTCACCGAGGGGCCGGGCACGCTGTACCGCGCGTTCGCCGAGGCCGGGCTGGCGGACCGGCTCACGATCCTGCCGCTCGGGGTGCCCACCAAGCTCCCGGACCAGGTCTCGGTCTAACGGCCCTGCTGTCGCAGCAGGAAGCGCTGCACCTTCCCGCTGGGCGTCTTCGGCAGGGCGTCGACGAGGTGGACCCGGCGCGGGTAGGCGTGGGCGGCGTAGCGGGTCCGGACCAGGTTCGCCAGCTCGTCGGGCAGGTCCGGGGTCGCCTCGACGCCCTCGCGCAGCACCACGAACGCCTCGACCACCTCGCCGCGCAGCTCGTCCGGCATCCCGACGACGGCGACCTCGGCGACGGCCGGGTGCGTCGACAGCACGGACTCGACGTCGAACGGACCGATCCGGTAGCCAGCCATGATGATCACGTCGTCGTCCCGGGCGGAGAAGTACAGGTGGCCGTCGGCGTCGGCGCGGCCCGCGTCGCCGGTGAGGTACCAGCGGCCGTCCTCGCTGAACCGGTCGCCGCGGACGCCGCCCGCGTAGCCCTCGAACCACAGCAGCGGGCTGGCCGGCACGTCGAGGGCGACGCGGCCGGGGGTGTCCGGCGGCACCTCCTGCCCGGAGCCGTCGTCGGCGAGGACGGCGACCCGGAAGCCCGGCAGCGCGCGGCCCATCGAGCCCGGCCGGATCCCGGTGCGCAGGTCCGGGTGCCAGGCGTTGGCGACGACCATGCCGAGCTCGGTCTGTCCGTAGTGGTCCCGGATCTCCACCCCGAGGACCTCGCGGCCCCACGTCACGAGGTCCGGGTTCAGCGGTTCACCCGCGCTCGAGCAGGTGCGCAGCCGCAACCCCTCGGGCGGGGCGATCCCGGAGGCGCGCAGCCCGCGGTAGACGGTCGGTGCGGCGGCGAACGCGGTGACGCCGAACCGGCCGAGCACGTCCCACGTGGACCGGGCGGAGAAGCCCGCGTTCAGCAGCAGGAGGGTGCGACGTCCGGTGGCCAGCGGGGCGAGCAGGGCGTAGTAGAGCCCGTAGGCCCAGCCGGGGTCGGCGGCGTTCCAGAACACGTCGTCGGCGGTGACGTCGAGCGCGAGCTCCTGGTAGGCGACCATCGACGCGAGCGCCTTCGCCGGGACGATCACGCCCTTGGGCCTGCCGGTGGTGCCGGAGGTGTAGAGCTGCACCATCGCGCCGTCCGGCCCGACCACGGCGGCGGGCGCGCCGGTCGGCGAGGCGCCGGCGAGCCGGTCCCACTCCGCCGACCCGACCGTGACGACGGTCCACGGCGCATCGGCGGGCATGTCCTCGCCCGGGTCGAGCTTCGGCCGCTGGGTCTCGTCCGTGATCACGACGGCGGTGCCGGAGGCGGTGAGCCGCAACGCGATCGCCTGCGGGGCGAAGGCGGTGAACAGCGGCACGTAGACCGCGCCCAGGCGCAGCACCGCCACCACCGTGACGAGCAGGTCCGCGGTCTTGGGCAGCAGTGTCGCCACCCGCGAGCCCGGGCCGACCCCCAGCCCGGCCAGGCCGGCGGCGAGCCGCTCGGAGCGTTCGCGCAGCTCGCCGTACGTGAGGTCGACGGCCGACAGGTCCCCGGCCACCAGCGTGGCCGCCACCTCCCCGGCCGGGTGCCGGTCGCACAGTTCCGCGGCCAGGCAGAGGTCCGCGCGCCCGTAGCGCTCCCGCAGCTCCGTGGCCCGCGTCGTCGCGTCGGTCATGCGGGTGATCGTGGCACAGCCGCACGCCTCCGACGGTCGAGCCCGGCCGGCCGCGGCGGTGCGGCCGGGCGGGCGGCGTCAGACGGTGACGCCCTCGGTCTCCAGGGCGTCCAGATCCGCGTCGGACAGGCCGAGGATCTCGCCGAGGACCTCGCGGGTGTGCTGGCCGAGGGCGGGGGCGGCGCCCTGCGGGCCCATCGCGCTGCGCGAGGCGATCCAGCCGACCGAGGGCAGCCGGCGCGGCCCGATCACGGCGTGCACGGTCTCGGGGAAGAAGCCGCGGGCGGCGAGCACGGGGGACCGGTAGACCTCGTCGACCCGCGCGACGGCCTCCGCCCCGACCCCCTTGGCCTGCAACGCCTTCGCCGCCTCCGCCGGCGTCCGCTGCTCCGTCCAGCGGGTCACCAGCGCCTCGAGCGCGTCCTCGTGCACCCGCCGCGCCGCGAGCGTGGCGAAGCGGGGGTCCGAAGCGAGCTCGGGGGAGCCGAGCACCACCGCGAGGGCGGCGAACTGGGCGTCGTCCTCGCAGGCGATGGCGACCCACTCGTCGTCGCCCGCGCAGCGGAAGGTGCCGTGCGGGCTCGCCAGGTCGTCGCGGTTGCCGATCACGGGCACCTCGCCGCCGGTCGCCCCGGCGTACAGCACCGGCCACGGGAACGCGGCGAGGCAGGCCTCGAACATCGCCGTCTCGACGCGGACGCCCTCGCCGCAGGCCCGCGCCTGGTAGAGCGCGGCCACCGTCGCGATCGCGGTGGTGATCCCGGCCATCGGGTCGGGCAGCGACATGACCAGGTCCGTCGGTCCACCCCGGACGTCCCCGTTGGACGACGCGATGCCGCTCAGCGCGTCGATCAGCGAGCCGTAGGCCGTGCGGTCCCGGTAGGGGCCGGACTCGCCGAAGCCGGTCATCGAGACGGCGACGATCCGCGGGTTGATCTCCTTCAGCGTCTCGTACGGCAGGCCCATCCGGGCCAGCGCGCCGGCGCTCATGTTGTCGATCACGACGTCGGCGGTCGCGATCAACCCGCGCAGCAGCTCCATGCCGCGCGCCGTCTTCAGGTTCAGCGCCACGCCGCGCTTGCCCTGGTTGTACTGGTTGAAGTAGCCGGACCGGTCGACGCCGACGATGCCGTCCGCGTAGGGACCGAGGCCGCGGGTGGTCTCCAGCCGGGTCCCGGTCTCGACCCGCACGACGTCCGCGCCGAGATGGGCCAGCTGCATCGCGGCGAACGGCCCGGCCCAGACCCAGGTCAGGTCGACGACGCGCACCCCGGCGAGCGGGCGCTCGGCGGGCGTGCCGGAGCCGGCCGGGTGCTCCGTGGGGCCGGACCAGAGCGACGACGCGTCGGCCTCGCCGTGGGCCGGCGCGGCCTCGCGGGGCGGTGGGACGGTGCCGTCGACCCGCCACGGCCGCCCGGGCACCGGCAACGACTCGCCGCGGGCGCCGCCGAGCGCGACCGGCGGGAGGGACCCGCGGACGGCCAGGTGGTCCCACCCGAGGATGTCCCGGGCGCCGTGGATGGGCGCCGCCGCGATCCGGTGGACGCTCGCGAGCTCGAGGAACTCGGCGAGGGTGAACTCCGCCAGGTGCTCGCCGACGAACACGTCGAGGACGTCGGCGTTCTCGTCGCGGCCCGCGGTCGTCTCGAAGATCTCGAGCGTGCCCCAGTCCGGCGAGCCGAGCATCGCGACCAGGCGGCGGAACTCCTCGTCCCGGGTGATCTGCATGAGCACCGTGCCGTCGCGGCAGGGGTAGAAGCCCCACGGCCCGACGCTCCGGTTGCCCTGCCGCACCGGCATCTCGCCGGTGTAGTGGTAGCGCGACATCGCCGTGGCCAGCACGCTCGCGACCGAGGCCTGCAGGGAGACGTCGAGCCGCTGGCCCAGCCCGCTGCGCCGGCGCTCCACCAGCGCGCCGAGCAGGGAGAGCACCGCGCCGCACGCCGCGTGCACGCTCGACAGCTCGCCCCGGTAGCGCAGGGGGAGCGGGTCGGGGCCGCGCAGCGTGGTCGAGTTGATCGACAGCAGGCCGCCCGCGGCCAGCGCGAGCAGGTCGTTCGTGGGGTGGGGGCCGTCGCGGCCGGTGCGGCCGAAGGTCGACAGGTCGACGACGACGAGCTCCGGGCGGGCGGCCTCCAGCTCGGCGACGAGGTCGTCGCCGATCAGGTCCGACCCGTCCCGGGTGGACCGGAGCAGCACGTCGGCGCGGGCGGCGAGCAGGCGGACCGCGGGATCCTCGGCGACGACCGAGCGCTTGCCCGCGTGGAAGTAGGCGAACGACGCGCTGCGCTCGGCGTCGGGCACCGACTTCACGAACGGGCCGAGGGTGCGGAACGGGTCGCCCTCGGGGGCCTCCAGCAGCACGACCTCCGCGCCGAGATCGGCCAGCAGGCGGCCCGCATAGGCCGCGGCCAGCGTGTCCCCGGCCTCGAGGACGCGCAGGCCCGCGAGGGGGTGGTCGAACGACTGCGAGCGTGACGTCATCGTCATTTCCTTCCGACGGTGACGCACGCTACAGGGCGAGCGGGGTGAGCGGGAGGGGGTGTCGGGGTGTCGGGGGCGGGGTGGTCTCCGGGCGTGCAGGGCGGGGGCTGGGGCGGGTGCGCGGGGCGGTGGGCGTGCACCCGGACGCTGCCCGGATTCGGAAGCCCGCGTTGTGGATCCATGACGTGGCCGGGAGGGCGCGAGGAGAACGCCAGGGATCCACAACGCCTGGGGAAGGGCCGGGGGAGTGCGTGGCTCTACCCCGCGGTCGCCTCGTAGGTGTGGCCCGCCTTGCGGAGGCGTTCGATCAGGATGTGGCCCAACGCCGTGGCGGGGGTGAGGGAGCCCGCGCGGTCGGGGAGGTCGGTGTCGAGGGCGAGGGAGAGGGCGCTCTCGCCGAGCATCACGGCGGTGGCGGCGTAGCCCGGGTCGCCGGAGCCCGCGACCGTGGCGGTGACCGTCCGGCCGTCGGCCGTGGTGCCGGTGAGGACGTGCCGGAAGTAGCCCTTCGCCCGTGCCTGCTCGCTCGGCCCGCTGCCCGGCTCGGGCAGCACCCGCTCCAGCAGCGCGCGGGTGGGCGGGAAGGCCGCGCCGCCGACCATCGCCCCCATCGCCCCGGTGATCGCGACCGACGCCGCCGCGCCGGTGAGCCCCCGTCCGGCCGCCATCCGCTCCTCGTAGCGCAGGTCGCGCCCGTAGGCCCAGTCCTGCAGGGCATTGCTGCGCCGCACGATCCGGGTGTTGTAGGGCGCCATGACGAACGGGGCGGTCCAGGAGCCGTCCGGCTCGCGGCGGGGCGGGCCGGCGTCGCGCGGCTGGTCCGGTGTGGGCTCGGTGGCGTGGTCGGGGCTCAGCGAGTGCGGCCGGAGCGCGATCCGCCGCGCCGCCGGGTCGCCCGCCACGCTCGCCACGTGCCCGAGCAGGGAGGCGAGGGTGCCGCCGCTGAACCCGCCGCGGGCCGTCGCGACCGCCCGGACCCGGCCCAGGTCGACGCCCGCGGCCTCGCGCAGCAGCAGGGTGCCGAGGTCCGAGGGGATGGAGTCGTACCCGCAGGAGTGGACGATCCGCGCCCCGGTCCCGCGGGCCACGGTGTCGTACCGGTCGATCGCCTCGCGGACGAACAGCACCTCGCCGGTGAGGTCGGCGTAGTGGGTGCCGGCCCTGGCGCACGCCTCGACCAGCGGCAACCCGTACTGCGCGTACGGCCCCACGGTCGTGACGACGACGCGCGCCGACCCCGCGAGCGCGGCCAGCGAGGTCGGGTCGGTCGAGTCCGCGGTGACGATCGGCCAGTCCCGGGCCCGCTCCGGCAGGCCGGCCCGCACCCGTTCAAGCTTCTCCTGCGCCCGCCCGGCGAGCGCGATCCGCACGCCGTCCGGCGCGGCGCCCGCGAGGTAGCCGGTCAGCAGGGACCCGACGAACCCCGTGGCGCCGAAGACGACCAGATCGTGCTCCCGCGCCCTGCCTGCCTCCGTGCTCATGTCCGCATCGTGCCGGGTGCCCGCCCGATCCGCGCGCGCTACCGCGCCGACCACCCCGGCACCCGGCCGAGCACCCCCGGGCCGAGCACCCCCGGGCCGATCACCCCCGGGCCGATCACGGAGCGGGACGGCGCACGCCGGAAGGACTAGGGTCGGCCCCGACGTCGCGTGCCCACCGGTCCGTCTCCCGAGGAGTCCCCGCGTGCCCGAGTCCCGCCCTCAGACGATCGCCTACCCCGGTCCCGGTTCGCGCCCCTTCCGCCGCGACCAGGAGCCGCTGAAGCCGCACGTCATCGTGCTGTTCGGTGCCACCGGTGACCTGGCCAAGCGCAAGCTGCTGCCCGGCCTGGCCTACCTGTGCGAGTCGTCGCTGGCCCCCGAGGTCCGCGTCGTGGGCACGGCGATGGAGGACATGACCACCGACGAGTTCCGCGAGCTGGCGCACACCGCCGTGCAGTCCTTCGGCACCCACAAGTCCGACGACGACGCGTGGGCCCGGTTCGCCGACAGGCTGACCTACGTGCCGCAGGGCGCGGGGCCGGAGGGGCTCACCGCCGCGGTGAAGGAGGCCGAGGCCAGGCTCGGCGAGGGCGTGCAGCGGCTGCACTACCTGTCCGTGCCGCCGAAGGCCGCCCAGGCCGTGATCGCCATGCTGCGCGACGCCGACCTGGTCGACCGCTCGCGGGTGGTCATGGAGAAGCCCTTCGGGCACGACCTGCCCAGCGCGATCGAGCTGAACGACTACGTGCACAAGGTCTTCGACGAGTCGCAGATCTTCCGGATCGACCACTTCCTGGGCAAGGAGGCGGCGCAGAACATCCTCGCGTTCCGCTTCGCCAACGGCCTGTTCGAGCCCATCTGGAACCGCAACTTCATCGACCACGTCCAGATCGACATCCCCGAGACGCTCGGGCTGGACGAGCGGGCCAACTTCTACGAGTCGACCGGCGCGTACAAGGACATGGTCGTCACGCACCTGATGCAGGTCATGGCGTTCGTGGCGATGGAGCCGCCGACGGCACTGGAGCCGCGGGCGATCAGCGAGGAGAAGAACAAGGTCTTCCGCTCGCTGCTGCCGGTGCACCCGTGGGACGCCGTCCGCGGCCAGTACAGCGGCTACCGCGAGGAGAAGGGCGTCGCCCGCGACTCGGACACCGAGACGTTCATCGCGCTCAAGGTCGGCCTGGACAACTGGCGCTGGGCGGGCGTGCCCTTCTACCTGCGCACCGGCAAGAAGATGGCGGAGGGCCAGCGGATCATCTCGATCGCCTTCAAGGAGGCGCCGCGGACGATGTTCCCGGCGGGGTCCGGCGTCGGCACCCAGGGCCCGGACCACCTGACCTTCGACCTCGCCGACTCCTCCAAGGTCTCGCTGTCCTTCTACGGAAAGCGCCCCGGCCCGGGCTTCCGGCTGGAGAAGCTGTCGATGCAGTTCTCGACGCAGGAGACCGAGTCCGCCGGCGACGTGCTCGAGGCCTACGAACGCCTGATCCTCGACGCCATGCGGGGCGACCACACCCTGTTCACCACGGCCGAGGGCATCGAGTCGCTGTGGGAACGGTCCATGCCGCTGCTGGAGGACCCGCCGCCGGCGAAGAACTACCCCGTCGGGTCGTGGGGGCCCAACGCGATCCACCAGCTGATCGCGCCGAACGCGTGGCGGCTGCCGTTCGAGCGGGCCTGGCGCGAGCGGCGCTAGCGGTCCCAGAGGGGGTGCGGGTCGCGGCCGGCGAGCATGAGGAACCGGTCGCGCCAGGACACGTCCGCTGGCACCGGCGTCAGCGGCTCGCCGAACAGGCCGAGCTCGCGCCAGCGCGCCGCCTCCGGCTCGGTGTGCTCCCAGAGCGCCCGGGCCAGCTCCTCGGTCAGCGGGTTGACCGAGCCTCGGTGCACCGACACCTCGTGCGCCGTGAACGCGGTGCCGACCGCCCGCCGCCACAGCAGCTCCTCGGCGGGGAGCCCGCCGTCGCCGGTGGGCCTTGCCGGGTCGGCGACGGCCGCCGCCGCGGCGCACGCCTTGTCGGAGACCTCGCGGGCCAGCGCGGGGAGGTCCTGCCGGTGCTCGAGGTCCGTGAGGTCGGCGAGCTCGGCCGTGCCCTCCGGCTCGCGCCCGGCCAGCAGGTCCGGCAACGACGCGTTGACCCGGACGTGGTGGCGGACCAGGGCGTCGAGCGTGGTCGGCCGGGCGGGATCCGGCCCGTCGGGCAGCGGCGGGACGCGGATGCGCCACTGGTCGGGCGCCACCCCGTCCAGCACCTGGTTCAGCACCCGCTCGGCCTCGGTCAGGCATTCCGCCGCACGCAGCATCCGCGCTCCCGTCCACATCGGTGTGACGTCCGCCGACGATCACAGCACGCGCCCGCTCGCGCACCGGCCGGATGGAGCAAAGTGAGTCACCCGGCCGACAGGTGTGACGCGCCCGGGGCGCGTAGCGTGCGGGCGTGGCGGAGGGCGACTCCATCGCGCGGCTGGCCGCCCGGCTGCACGCGGCGACGGCGGGCCGCACGGTCGTCGGCGGCACGTTCCGGCATCCCCGCCTGGCCCTCGCCGACCTCTCCGGGCAGCGCATCGAGGCCTGGCTGCCGCGCGGCAAGCACCTGCTGATGCGGACCTCGGCCGGCCTGACCCTGCACTCGCACCTGCGGATGAGCGGGTCGTGGTCGGTGCTGGGCCCGGGGAAGCGGCTGCCGCGGTCGGTGGAGGCCCGCGTCCTGCTCCGGCTCGACGACGGCCGCACCCTGGCCGGCGTCGCGCTGCCCGTCCTCGACCTGGTCCGGACGCGGGACGAGGCCCGCGTCGTCGGGCACCTGGGTCCGGACCTGCTGACCGCCGACTTCGACGCCGACCGCGCCGCCCGCCGGCTGCACGCCACCCCGGACACCGCCGCCGTCGCCGCCCTGCTGGACCAGCGGCGCGTCGCCGGGCTGGGCAACATGTGGGCGGGTGAGCTGTGCTTCCTCCACCGTGTGAGCCCGTGGCGGCCGATCGGGGAGGTCGACGTCGGCCCCCTGCTCGACGACGCCCGGGCGCGGCTGCGCGAGGCCGTCGCCATCAACCCCCGGCAGGTCACCACCGGCGATCCGCGGCGCCCGCACTGGGTCTACGGCCGGGCCCGCCGGCCCTGCCACCGCTGCGGCACCCCCGTCGCCTTCCGACCCGCGGCGCGCACGCCGCACGGCCGGGAGACCTGGTGGTGCCCCGGCTGCCAGCGGTGAGCGCGGCCGAGGACACTAGCGGGGCGGCTCCTCCCGCCAGTCCCCGCTCGCGCCGGAGTTCGGGCCGCCCTCGCGGTCCCGCGTCTCCTCGGACTCCCCGGACGACTCGGACGACCCAGAAGACTCAGACGAGCCGGCGCGCTCACGCGGGTCGCCGTGGTCCATGCGGTCCTCCCTGTCCCGGTGGAAGACGCGCCCGGGCGCCTCGCCGGGGTCGGGGGTGGGCTCGGTCGGCATGGGGCCGGGTTCCCCCGCACGGAGCGCCCAACCGTCCTCCTCCGTGGCGGAGATCGCGCATCCGGGTGGTCGCCGTCGCGCCGGGGCGGCTGCGGGGAGGTACGGTCGTGGGCACACTGGCCCGGAGTCGAGAAGCCCGCTCCCACGTTGAGAGGACGAGATCCCGTGTGCCCCGCTCCCGACAGTGCCGAGCGTGCCGGAACCGGTCGTGCGCCGGGCCTGCCCGAGGTCGCGGCGTGGTGCGGCGAGGCCGGCGACTGGGAGCGTCTCGACGAGCCCGGCAGCGGCATCGAGCTGCACGTGTGCCGCGCGGGTGAGCGCATCCGCGTGCTCGCGGTGCGCGGCGAGATCGACGCCGCGGAGGCCGCCGCCTTCCAGGACGCCGCGATCGACCTGGTCCGCACGGCGAGGTACCTGGTCGTCGACCTTTCGGGCGTCCGGTTCCTCGCCTCCCGCGGGCTCGCGGCGCTCGTCCGCACCCAACGCGCGGCCGATGCCGTCGGCACCACGCTCTCCGTCATCACCGGTGGTAGCCGGGTCGTGCTCCGCCCGATGCAGGTGACGGGCGTCGACAGCCAGCTGCAGCTCGTCGGTGCGCTCGAGGACCTCGAGCGCCCCTGACGGCTCACGCGCCCAGCTCGCGCAGCAGGTCCGCCAGGCCCCCGACCGCGCGCCCCTCGGTCCGCGCACTCGTCCGCGCCCGGACGTCCGTGGGGGAGACGACCCGGTACCCCACCGTCCGCAGCCGCGCCAGCAGCGCGTGCTCCTCACCGGACGGGACCGCCGGGAAGCCGCCGACCTGCACGAACGCCTCCGCCCGCACCCCGAGGTTGGCCGCGTAGGCGTGGGTGTGCCGGTCGGCGCCGGTGCCGGCGCGGACGAGGTCGGTGTAGCGGCAGAGCACGTCGGCCGGCAACACCTCGGGGTCGTCGAGGTCCACGACGCCGGCCACCGCGTCGGCCCCGCGCCGGGCGTGCCGGAGGTGGTCGGCGACCCAGCTCGGCGGCACGACGGTGTCCGCGTCGGTGCTGAGCAGCCAGGTCCGGGCGGGCAGCCGGGCCAGCAGCCGTCCCGCCCCGAGGGTGCGGAGCTCGCCGATCGTCCGCGCAGCCGTGTTGCGGACGACCTCGGCGTGCGGGGCCGCGACCGCCTCGGTCCCGTCGGTGCACCGGTCCGCGACCACGCAGATCGCGCCGGGCAGCCCGGCGCCGGACAGCGCCACGCGGACCGAGCGCAGGCACGAGCCGAGCCGATCCGCCTCGTCCCGGGCCGGGACCACGACCGCGACGGCCTCGACGGGCACGGCCCCCGGCGGGAACGCGGCGTACGGGCCGTTCACGAGCGCCGGAGCACGTGCAGCAGGAACTCCTCGTCGACGTGCTCGACGAGGAGGCCGAAGCGGGGGTCGTCGACGAGCCTGCGGTGGGTGGCCGCCGCGTCCTGCGGGGCCTCCGCCGGCCAGCCGCGCCAGTGCGCCAGCACCACGTCCCCGCCCGGCAGCAGCGCGTGGGCGAGGCGGTCGGCCACGGCGTCGACGTCGGCGGGGGAGAGGTAGTAGAGCACCTCGCTGAGCACCACGAGGTCGACGCCCTCGGGCACCGCCCGCGGGTCGGGCAGGGCCGCCTCCAGCACCGTGACGCCGGGGAACCCGCCGGTCGCGTCGCGGGTCGCGGCCACGGCGGCCGGGGCGTAGTCCGAGGCCGTCACGGCGTCGCAGCGCCCGGCCAGCACGCGGGTCAGCCCGCCGAGCCCGCACCCGGGCTCGGCGGCGTGCGCGTAGTGCCGGTGCGGCAGGCACGCGGCGAGGACGGTGCGCTTGCGCTCCTCGTACCAGCTGGTGCGGGTCTCCCACGGGTCCGCGCCGCCGGCGTAGAGGTCGGCGAACCGCTCGGCCGGGGCGCTGTCCGGGCGGGGTACCCGGAAGAACAGCTCCCGGCCGGTGGCGAAGTGGCTCAGGACGTCCGGCGGCAGGATCGGCGGGCCGCCGCCGGGGGCGGGGGCGAGCTGCGACGCGAACCGCCCGATCGCCGCGGCCTTGGCCCGGCGGGCGGGCTCGTCGAGCCGGTGCTCGCACGCCTTCGACCACGGGATCGCCGGGTCGTCCGGCCGCATCCAGGGCCACATCCAGATCGGGTAGCCGAAGCGGTGCGCGCGCACCGGGGCCGCCCGCTCGGCGGCGCGCCCGGCAGCGGCGTGGTCCGGGTGCGGGTCGCCGGTCCAGGGCGCGAGGCAGGCGTCGGCGGAGCGCAGCAGCGGGGCGAGCGCGCCGGTCAGCTCGTCCTCGCGGCCGGCGAGGCCGGAGTCGGGCAGGCCGAGCCAGGTCACCCGGGTGTCGCCGACGCCGAGCGCCTCGAGGGCGGCGTGCAGCTCGGCGCGCCGGGTCCGGCCCAGCGCGGCCCGGTCGGCGGGCGCGGCGTCGGGAAAGGCGGCCTCGCCGTCCGTCGCGACGACCAGTTCCACGGTGCCGCCGGCGGCGTGCACCGCGCGCAGGAACCCCGCGGCGGCCAGCGTCTCGTCGTCCGGGTGGGCGGCGACGACGACCAGCCGGCCGACGGCCGGGTCCATCGCGGGCGGGGCGTGCGTGGCCAGGGCCTCCCTCCAGCCCGGGACGGTCGCGGTCACCGCTCCTCCCCGGGCACGGCCCGACCCGCCTCGCCCAGGACCGCCTCGCCCAGGACCGCCTCGCCCAGGACCGCCTCGCCCAGCGCCGCGAGATCCCGCTCGCCGTGGTGCTGGCGGACGTACATCCCCAGGTCGGCGAGCCGGTCGGCCAGCCCGCCGGCCAGCGCGGCGACCCCGGCGACCCGCGGGGCGACGTCGAGGACCGACCGGCAGAGCCGCTCGGCCGCCGCGCGGGCGGTCCACACGGCGGTGCGGTGGGGGGACTTGGGGTCGGCGTCGATGACGTCGGCCGTGCGGGTGAGCAGGGCGTCGACCGCCTCGAGCCCGGCGTGCAGCTCGCCGAGGTGGGCCAGCTGGTGGGGATCGGCCTTCTCGCGCAGGCGCTCCCGCAGCTCGTCGACGAGCCCGGCGGCGCCGCCCAGCCAGACGGCCGCGACGCCGGCGCCGCCCCACCAGAACCCCGGCCGCTCGGTGTAGAAGCCGGGCTCGCCGACCAGGTCGGTCACGGCGAGGTCGTCGAGGTCCACGTCGAGGGTGTCGCTCGCCCGCATCCCGGCCGCGTGCCACGAGTCGGCGTGCCGCCGGACGCCGGGGCGGGAGAGGTCCAGGTCGACGATCCGGCTGCCCCCGGGTGCGGCGGCGACCACGAGCGCGCGCTCCAGGTCCGGGGCGCCGGAGCAGAAGCGGACCCGCCCGCGCAGGACCCACGAGCCGGCCGCCCCGGCCAGCTCGGCGCCGGTGCCGCCCGAGCGGGCCGCCCACACGCCGTACCGGGCGCCGGGCACCGGCTCCGCTCCCGACTCGCGCAGGATCGCGACGGCGTCGGTGTGGCCCTCGGCGAGCCGGGCGAGCGGCAGGCTCTCCCGGCCCCACGCCGACAGCCGGGCCCACCGGACGCCGGTGGCGCCCTGCCCGGGCGGCGGCAGCTCCAGCTCGCCGCGGCGGAGCATCGTGGCGAGCCGGTCCGCCGGGCGGCCCTCCTCCCGGAGGTCCCCCGCCGGCACCGTCGACGGAGCCGACACCAACAGCGACACGCGCACCTCCCGAGCCCCTGCGCGGGGCGTCGCACGTGACGCCGGGTCGCCCGACCCGGCGTGATCACGGGATGCGTACCCGGAGGTGCCTACGCCTACTCCGGTGTGAGCGCGGCCACGTCGGGCACCGGCCGGCCGCCGGCGACGAGCCGCTCGCCGCGCTCGTAGTCCTCGTCCGCTCCGTGGGTGGCGACCCCGACCGCGCGGCCCTGCTCGTCGGCGTACCAGACGGTGAAGGCGCCGCCGCCGTGGTCGACGAGGCGGTCGTGGTCGTAGCCGTCGCCCCAGGCGGCGTACTTGAGGGTGCGGTCGCCGATCTCGGTCCAGAAGCCCGGCACGGCGTCCCAGCGGAGGTCGGCCCCGGCGGCCACGCCGCCCGCGATCGTGCCCATCGCCTGCGCCTCGCCCCAGTGCTCGACGACGAGGTGGCGGCCCGCGGTGGCGTTGCGCGCGTAGGCGACGTCGCCCGCCGCGTAGAGGCCCGGCAGGGAGGTGCGCATGTGCTCGTCGACGACCACGCGGTCCTGCTCGACCCGTGCCCCGGTGGCCCGGGCGAGGGTGACGTTCGGGTCGATCCCGCCGGCGACCAGCACGAGGTCGGCCTCCAGCGGTGCGTGCCCGGACACCCGGACCCGGCGGGGGCGCTCGTCCGGGTCGCCCAGCGGCTCGATCGCCTCGACCTGCGCACCGCCGACGAGCGTGACGCCGTCCTCGGCGAGCCAGCCCGCGATCCGGCGGCCGACGTCGGCGCCGAGGCGCTTCTCCTGCGGCAGCTCCTCGATGCTCACGACCGTGACGTCCAGCCCGCGGCGGGCCAGGGAGGCGGCGGCCTCGCAGCCGATGAACCCGGACCCGACCACGACGGCGCTGCGGGCGGTGAGGGCGGCCGAGCGCAGCTCCGTGGCGCTGTCGAGCGAGCGCAGCATGGCGACGGCGGGCGCGTCGGCGCCGGGCACCGGAAGCGGCTTGGGGGCGGACCCGGTGGCCAGCACGCAGGCCTTGTAGGTGATCCGCGCGCCGCCGGACAACTGCGCGGCGCGCTCCTGACCGGACAGGGTGGTCACCATCTGCCGCAGCAGCAGCGTGATGCCGCGGTCGGTGTAGGTGGTGGCGGGGGTCAGCTCCGTGTCACCCGCCTCGGACTCGCCGCGGAGGTAGTCCTTCGACAGCGGTGGCCGGAAGTAGGGCGGCGCGGTGTCGTCCGAGACGAGCACGACCGCGCCCTCGCCCCCGTGGTCGCGGTAGCTGGTGGCGGCGGCCAGCGCGGCCGGCCCGCCGCCGACGACGAGCAGTTCGGCATGCATGTGACGCGGGATACCCGGCGGCGGAGATCGACTCACGTGATCCACTCGCCCCGCCGCCGGGCCCCGCGGCGGGCTCAGCCGGTGTGGTGCACTTCCTGCAGCCCGTAGACCGGCGTCGGGACGCCCTCGAGCCGCGCCTTGAGCTGCAGCGCGAGGTAGAGCGAGTAGTGGCGGCTCTGGTGCAGGTTGCCGCCGTGGAACCACAGCCCCTCCTGCTGGGTGGGCTTCCACATGTTGCGCTGCTCGCCCTCCCAGGGGCCGGGGTCCTTCGTGGTGTCGGAGCCGAGGCCCCACACCTTCCCGACCTTGTCGGCGACCTCCTGGCTGATGAGGTCCGCCGCCCAGCCGTTCATCGAGCCGTACCCCGTCGCGTAGACGACGAGGTCCGCCTCGAGCTCGGTGCCGTCGTCGAGCTTCACGGTGTGCTCGGTCAGCTCGACGACCTGGCCCTGCACCAGCTTGACCTCGCCGTCGGCGATGAGGTCCGCCGCCCCGACGTCGATGTAGTAGCCCGAGCCGCGGCGCAGGTACTTCATGAACAGGCCGGAGTCGTCGTCGCCCCAGTCGTGGCGGAACCCGGAGGCCTCCAGCCGGTCGTAGAACTCCTGGTCGCGCTCCTTGATCGCCGCGTACACCGGCTGCTGGAAGGTGTGCATGATCCGGTACGGGATGGACGCGAAGGTCATGTCGGCCTTCTGCGTGGTCATCCCGGCCGCGACCGCGCGCTCGGAGTACAGGTCGCCCAGCCCCAGGTCCATCAGGGAGTCGGACCTGACGATGTGGGTGGAGGAGCGCTGCACCATCGTGACGTCGGCACCCACCTCCCACAGCGCGCCGCAGATGTCGAAGGCCGAGTTGTTCGACCCGACGACCACGACCTTCTTGTCCTTGTACGCGTCCGGGCCGGGGTGCTTCGAGCTGTGGTGCTGCTCGCCCCGGAACACGTCCTGGCCGGGCAGCTCCGGCACGTTCGGCTTGCCGGACATGCCGGTGGCCAGCACGAGCTGCTTGGGGTGGAGGGTGATCTCCTCGCCGTCCCGGTCGACGACGACCGTCCACTCCTTCGCCTCCTCGTCGTACGAGGCGGACCTGCAGGTCGTGGAGGACCAGTAGTTGACCTCCATGACCTTCGTGTACATCTCGAGCCAGTCGGCGATCTTGTCCTTCGGCGCGAAGACCGGCCAGTTCTTGGGGAAGTCGATGTACGGCAGGTGGTCGTACCAGACCGGGTCGTGCAGGCAGAGCGACTTGTACCGGCCGCGCCACTGGTCGCCGGGCCGCGGGTACCGGTCGACGACCACGTGCGGCACGCCGAGCTGCTTGAGCCGGGCGCCGAGCGCGATGCCGCCCTGCCCGCCGCCGACCACGACGACGTAGGGCTGCCGGGTGCGGCCCATCTCCTCGACCTCGGCCTGCCGGGCCTCGGACCAGGTCACGCGCTCGCGGTTGACGCCGTGCTCGGCGCCCAGCGGCCGGCGCTCGCCCTGGGGCTCCTCGTGCTCCTTCAGCTCGTAGAGCGTGGTGAGGAAGGTCCAGGCGCCCTCGTCGGTGAGCCGCAGGTGCCCGCGGCCCCGGCCGACGGCCGTCTCGAACCCGATCCAGGCGTCGACGACGCCGTCGGCCTCGGTCGGCTCCTCCGTGGCGTGGAAGTTGCGTGCGTCCGTCGACTCCATGGTCGACCGCAGCAGGTCCGCGATCCCGTCGCGGTTCTCGACGGTCTTGATGTTCCAGGTGAACGCGACCAGGTCGCGCCAGAACGACGTCGTCGCGAAGAGGCCGGCCGCCCGCTCGGCGTCCCGGGCCGCGAGGGCGGCCTCGAAGTCGGCGAGCCACGTGTCGACCCGCTCGCGGGCCCCGGTGGCGGCGGCCGGTTCGAGGGTCTGGGTCATGCGGACCTCCCTGTCCGTCTCCCGTGTGGTGCGTGCCACTCCACCCAAGCCCCCAGCGGCACGGGGATCAAGGGTTGCAGCGCCGTTGCAACTCCGCGGCGGGTCGGCGATGTGGCAGCGTGGGGGCGTGACCTCCGTACGCCGCATCGGGATCGGGCTCGCCGCGGTCGGCCGGCCCGCGTACATCACCGCCGGACGCGAGCGCGACCTCGGCGACGCGCGGGACGTCGAGGCGCTGCGCGAACGCACGTGGGCGGTGCTCGACGCGGCCTACGCAGCGGGGATCCGGTATGTCGACGCCGCCCGGTCCTACGGCCGGGCCGAGGAGTTCCTGGCCGGCTGGCTGGCCGCCCGCCCGGACACGGCGGACGTCGAGATCGGGTCGAAGTGGGGGTACCGCTACGTCGGCGACTGGCGGCTCGACGGGGTGCCGATGGCCGACTCCGCAGGCTCCGTCTCCGGCACGCACGAGGTCAAGGACCACTCGGTGGAGGCGTTCGCCGAGCAGTCCGCCGAGTCGCTGGCGCTGCTCGGGGACCGGCTCGCGGTCTACCACGTGCACTCGGCGACGCTCGACACCGGCGCGCTCGACGACGCCGCGCTCCACCGCGCGATGGCCGACCTGCGCGAGCACGGGATCCGGGTCGGGATCTCGACGTCCGGGCCGCGGCAGGCCGAGGCCGTGCGGCGGGCGCTGGACGTGACCGTGGACGGCGAGCCGCTGTTCACCTCGTTCCAGAGCACCTGGAACATCCTCGAGCCGTCCGTCGGGCCGGCCCTGGCCGAGGCCGCGGACGCGGGCGCGCGGGTGATCGTCAAGGAGGCCGTCGCGAACGGGCGGCTGGCCCCCGGCGGCGCGACGAACTCGCGGGACGACCGGGTCGCCAACCTGGCCGACGAGCTGGGGACCAGCGTGGACCGGCTGGCCTTCGCCGCCGTGCTGGCCGAGCCGTGGGCGGGGATCGTGCTGTCCGGCGCCGTCGACCCCGCGCAGGTGGCGAGCAACGTGGCCGCGACCGGTCTGAAGATCCCGGCCGAGGTGGAGGACGAGCTGCTCGACCTCGCCGAGCCCGCCGAGCAGTACTGGGCCGCCCGCTCCGCCCGCGCCTGGGCGTGACCCTCAGCGGACGCGCAGGACGGGCTTGCCGGGGGCGCGGTCGGGGGAGTCGAGGTAGGTGTGGGCGGCGGCGACGTCGTCGAAGTCGAAGACCCGGTCGATCACCGGCCGCAGCGCCCCGCAGGCCAGCCCGGCCTGCACGAACGCGACCGCCCGGCGCAGCGCGGCCGGGTCGCCGGTGATCTCGAAGACGCGGTAGCGCCGCAGCCAGACGGCCGCGTACCCGCCGCCCGGCAGGGGAGTGGGCAGCCCGGACAGGCCGCCGTGCACGATCACGCTGGCCCCGGGCGCGCAGGCCGTGACCAGCTGGCCGACCTGCGGTCCGCCGACGGCGTCCAGGACGAGGTCGGCCCCGGCCGACCCGCCGGGGTCGGCCCTGCCGAACGCGCCGCGCAGCGCGTCGGCGAGGGTGCCGCCCCCGGGGACGTCCCGGCCGTCGCCCTCGTAGGGCCCGGCGACCACCACCGCGGACGCGCCCGCCTCGCGGAGCGCCGCCTCCGGCCCGGGCGCCGGGACGGTCGCGACCGGCACCGCGCCCAGGTACCGCAGCACCTGCAGCGCCGCGACGCCGATGCTGTTCGCGGCCGCCGTGACCACCACCCGGTCACCGGGCCGGACCCGCAGGATCTCGGCGACCATCCCGTACACCGTCACGTACGGCATCCAGACCGCCGCGCCCGTCACGGCGTCCATCCCGGCCGGCCGCCGGACCAGCGCCGCGGCCGGCACCACGGCCTCCTCGGCGTAGACCGGGTAGTCGTTCTGGGAGAAGGCGGGGACCACGCTGACGGCCTCGCCCGGGGCCCAGCCGGCGACGTCCGGCCCGACCTCGAGGATCTCGCCGGCCGCCTCGGTGCCCAGCCCCGCCGGCAGCCGCGGGTCCTCCAGGTAGGTGCCGCGGCGGAAGTTCACCTCCGCGCGGTTCAGGCCGACGGCGTCGACCCGGATGCGGACCTCGCCGGGGCCGGGCGCGCGGACCGGGAGGTCCTCGACGCGCAGCACCTCGGGTCCGCCGAGCTCGTGGAACCTGATCACGCGGGGCACGGGACGATTCTGCACCGCACACGCCCGGGTGGCGGCCGCCCCACGTGCGACGACCGCCACCCGCCCCTCACGCGGGCAGGACGTGATCTCCCACCTTGTCCGTGGACAGGCACAGCGAGCACACGACGGCGTCGTGGGTCTCGCACTTCGTGACGTCCGGACGCTCGAAGTCCTGCCGGCAGACGTGGCAGTGCAGGACCTCGCCCGACGGGTTGCCGTGCTCGTCGAACATCGGCAGGTCGAGGCCGTCGTCGGTGCGCCGCAGGTAGTACTTGCCCTTGGTCGCGATCGCGAGCAGCGGCGGCAGCACCACGGCCAGGCCGATCGCGACGAGCGGGGAGAAGGGCTGGACCGCCGCGCCGAAGACCCCGAAGAACACCAGGATCGACACGCCCGCGGACACGATCATCGAGCCGAAGCCGACCGGGTTGACGGCGTAGAGCATGCCGCGCCGGAACTCGGGCGTGATCGGCGACAGCTTCAGCACGTACTTGTTGATCGCGATGTCGACGGCCACCACGACCACCCAGGACATGCCGCAGTTGGCGTAGAAGCCGAGGATCGTGTTGAGGAAGTCGAACATGTTCGCCTCCATCAGCACGAGCGCGATCACCAGGTTCACGCCGAGGAACACCAGCCGGCCCGGGTAGCGCTTGGTGACCCGGGTGAAGGAGTTCGTCCAGGCCAGCGAGCCGGAGTAGGCGTTGGTGACATTGATCTTGATCTGCGAGATCACGACGAGGACGACGGCGAGCGTCATCGCCAGCCACGGGGGCAGGAGGTCGCGGTAGATCTCCAGGAACTGGTGCACCGGCTGGTTGGCGACGGCGGCCCCGTCGGCCACGTTGGCGATCAGGTACACGGCGAGGAACAGCCCGACGATCTGCTTGATCGCGCCGAAGAACACCCAGCCCGGGCCGGCGAGGATCATCGAGGTCCACCAGCGGCGGGAGTTCTCCGGCGTCTTCGGCGGCATGAAGCGCAGATAGTCGATCTGCTCGGCGATCTGCGCGATCAGCGACAGGCACACGCCGGCGGCCAGCATCACGGCGCCGAGGCTGGGCGTGCCCTGGCCGTTCTCGCCCTGGTAGGCGAAGAAGGAGCCCACCGAGTCGGGGTGGCTGACCAGCAGGTACACGAACGGCGCGACCATCAGCACCAGCCACAGCGGGGTGGTCCACAGCTGCAGCTTCGACAGCAGGGACATCCCGTACACGACGAGCGGGAAGATGATCAGCGTCGAGAGCGCGTAGCCGAGCCAGAGCGGGATGCCGAGCCCGAGCTCGAGGCCCTGGGCCATGATCGAGCCCTCGAGGGCGAAGAAGATGAACGTGAACGTCGCGAAGATGACGTTCGTGACGACCGAGCCGTAGTAGCCGAAGCCGGAGCCGCGGGTGATCAGGTCGAGGTCGAGGTTGTAGCGCGCGGCGTAGTAGGCCAGCGGGAAGCCCGTGGCGAAGATGACCACCGCGAACACGAGGATGCCCCAGAGGGCGTTGGTGGTGCCGTAGGAGATGCCGATGTTGGCGCCGATGGCGAAGTCGGCGAGGTAGGCGATGCCGCCCAGCGCCGTGACCCCGACGACGCCCGTCGACCACTTGCGGTAGCTGCGCGGGGCGAAGCGGAGGGTGTAGTCCTCCAGCGTCTCCTTCGCGGCGGTCCCGACGTCGGCGGTGGCCGCCGGCGCGGCGCCCGCCTCCCGGTTCTCGATGCTCATGCGGCTGCCTTTCCGGACATCGTCCGATCGCGGAGTGACGTTCGGTGGTGATCTCCGGCGGCCCACCCGGGTGCGCGCCGGCGAGGGCTGCGCCGACCCCGACGACCAGCGAACAGCGCGCCGCTAAACGACCGCCAAGTGCCGCTCGATCAGGTCAGATGTCCCGCAGCGCCGCCGCGACGCGGGCGTGCTCGCCCGCGATCTCCTCGACGACGAGGCCCAGCTCGGCCAGCCCCCGTGACTCGGCGCTCCGGCACAGCCGGGCCATCGCGGTGGCCCCGAACGTGTCGCCGAGCCCCCTGAGGGTGTGCGCGGCGCGCTGCGCGCCCTCCGGGTCGCCGGCGGCCACGGCGGCACGCAGCGAGCGCACCAGGGGCGGGGTCTCGCTGAGGAAGTCCGCGACGAGCCCGGACAGGGTGTCGGCGTCGCCGCCGACGAGCTCGCGCAGCCGGTCGAGGGCCGCCGGGTCGAGCGGGTCGGGTGCCTCCGGGTCCCGCGGAGGGGGCCCGGCAGCCTCCGCGTGTGGCGCCCGGGCCAGGGCCTCGGCGAGCTCGACGGCCACGAGCGGCTTGGTCAGGTGGTCGTCCATCCCCGCGGTCAGGCACGCGTCCCGGCCGCCGGGCTCCGCGGTCACCGCGATGATCCACGGCTGCCGGACCTCGGCCTCGGCCCGGATCCGGCGGGTGGCGCCGAGCCCGTCGAGCTCGGGCATCCGGACGTCCATCAGAACGACGTCGTAATGGCGGTCGCGGACCGCGGCCACCGCCTCGAGACCGTTGCTGACGACGTCGGCGCGGTACCCGAGCCGGGTGAGCAGCAGGGAGACGAGCCGCTGGTTGACCGGGTGGTCCTCGGCGACCAGGATCCGCGGCGCGGCGCCGCCGGGCGTGACCGGGACCGGGTCCGCGGGGGCGTCGGCGAGCGCCCGGAACAACGCGGCGGGCCGGACCGGCTTGGACAGCACGGCGGCGATCCCGGTCCGGTCGCGCGGCGGGCGGCTGCCGAGCGAGGTGAGCAGGACCAACGGCATCCCGGCGCCCGCGGGCCGCGCGTGGATCGCGGCGGCCAGGCCGGGGCCGTCGAGCCCGGGCATGCGCTCGTCGAGCACGGCGACGTCGAACCGGCGGCCCTCGTCGAGCCAGTGCAGCGCCGTGGCCGGCGAGGTCGTGTCCCTGACCTGCATGCCCCACGCCCCGAGCCGGCGGCGCAGCAGCCGGAGGCTGCCGGGATGGTCGTCGACGACGAGTGCCCGCAGGCCGGACAGCGCGCGGCCGGCGTCGGGCACGGGATCGCGGCGCACGCCCCCGGTGGCCTCGGCCCGCACCGTGACCGTGACCGAGGTGCCGGCGCCGGGGGTGCTCTCCGCGGTCACCGACCCGCCCATCAGCTCGGCCAGCCGCCGGCAGATCGCCAGGCCGAGGCCGGTGCCCCCGTAGCGCCGGGCGGTCGACGCGTCGACCTGCGTGAACGCCTCGAAGATCGACCCCAGCCGGTCCGCCGGGATGCCGACGCCGGTGTCCCGCACGGTGAACCGCCACTCGTGCCGGTCCCCGCACGGTGTGGCGCCCACGGTCACGGTGACCTCGCCGCGCTCGGTGAACTTCACGGCGTTGCTCAGCAGGTTCAGCAGCACCTGGCGCACCCGCGTCACGTCGCCGACCAGGCCGGACGGGGTGCCGGGCTCGACCACACAGAGGAGCTCGAGGTCCTTCGCGGCGGCGTCGGCGGCGACGAGCTCCAGCGCGCCCTCGATGCACTCGGCGACGTGGAACGGCCGCCGCTCCAGCTCGAGCCGGTCCGCCTCGATCTTCGAGTAGTCGAGGATGTCGTTGATCATGAGCAGCAGGGCGTGCGCGCTGTCCCGGACGACCTCGGCGAAGCGGCGCTGCTCGGGCCCGAGGTCGGTGTCCAGCAGCAGCCCGGACATGCCGATCACGGCGTTCATCGGCGTGCGGATCTCGTGGCTCATCGTCGCGAGGAAGGCGCTCGTGGCCCGGTTGGCGCTCTCCGCGGCGGTGGCGGCGGCGCGCAGGGCGTCGGCGGTCCGGACCCGGTCGACGACCTGCCCGAGCTGCGCCGCGACGTCGGACAGCAGGGCCAGCAGCGCGGGATCGGGCTCGGCGGGGCCGGTCGCGACGAACTCCACGACCGCGACGACCTCGCCCGCCGCGTGCACCGGGAGGGCCACGGCGACGTCGTCCGATCCGCCCGATACGCCGTCCGGGCCGGGGAGCCAGACGGGCTCGCCGGTGGCGAGCACGCGTTCGCGCGGTCCGGCGTCCGCGGGCGGGTCGCCGTGCTCGGCGAGGGAGGTGCCGTCGGCGAACGACGCGCGGCCCCGCGTCCAGCCGGTGTGGGCGCAGACCAGCGCCAGCACCTCGCGGGTGGCGGTCGGCAGGTCGGTGGCGCGGTGCGCGGTGGCCGCCACCCGGTGCAGCAGCCGCAGCTCGGCGGTGCGGGCGCGGACGCGCTCGGCCATGCCGTTGAAGCGCCGGGCGAGCGCGCTGACCTCGCCGACGCCGGCGACCCGGGCCCGGACGTCGGCCTCGCCCGCCGCGATCCGGGCGGTGGCCGCGTCGAGCTCGGCGACCGGCCGCAGCACGTCCCGCCGGGTCACCACGACGAGCACCGCCATGCCGGCCAGCAGCAGGACGGCCGTCGTGACCGCCGCCGCGGACCAGTCGCGGGCCCGCCCCGTGGCCTGCGCGGTCTCCTGCGCCGTCCGGGTGTCGACGAGCGAGAGCACCTGCCCGATCGGCTCCATGATCTCGGCCTTGGCGTGCAGGTAGGTCGGGTCGTAGAGCATCGACGTGGCCCGGGCGCGGTCGGCGTCGGAGGTCGCCGCCCCGGCCGCGACCAGCGTGAACGCCTGCTCCTCGATCCGGGCCAGCGCGTCGGAGCGGGCCTGGGCGGTCGCGAGGAGCGCCTGTTCCTGCGCGCTGAAACCGGCGCGGGCGGCCAGGGTGGCGAACGAGTCCGGCGGGGCGAACGGCGTCGGGCGTTGCCCGGTGTCGCTGACGACGTCCCAGTAGATGCCGTCGTAGCCCACCGGCCGGGGCGCGGTGCCGGCCCGGATCGCCAGGATCTCGCGGAACCAGTCCAGGTAGCGCGGCTCGCCGGTGGCCACGTACGAGCGGGCCATCCGCGTGAGGTCGTCCGAGGTCTGCCGCAGCTCGTAGGCCAGCTGCAGCGACTCCGACCGGCGGGCCTCGGCCTCCGTGGCGTCCTGCATGCTCTGCTCGGCGAGCAGGCTGACCAGCAGCAGCACCGCGAGGAGGGCCCCGCCGATCCCGAGCCCGACGGTCAGCAGCCGGGTGAGCGTCCGGCGGCCGGCACGCCGCGTCACCGCCGGTCGGCCCCGGCGCGCACCCGGTCGACCTCGTTGCGCAGGGCCGCGATCTCGGCGCGCTCGCGGTCGCGCAGCCGTTTCAGCGTGAGCGAGGAGCGCATCCGGGCCCGGAGCATGGCGGCGCTGAACGGCTTCGGCAGGTAGTCCGTGGCCCCGAGCTCGATGCAGCGCACCACGCTCTCCAGGTCCGGCACCGCCGACACCATGATCACCGGGAGGTGGTCGAGGGCGGGGTCGGCCTTGATCGCGGCCAGGGTGGTGTAGCCGTCGAGCACGGGCATGAGCAGGTCGAGCAGGACGACGTCGAAGCCACCGTCGGGCAACAGCTCCAGCGCGCGCCGGCCGTTCTCGGCGGCGTGCACCTCGTGGCCCAGCTCGCTCAGCGCGGCGACCAGCATCCGGCGGTTGACCCCGCTGTCGTCGACGACGAGGACGCGGCCCGGCTCGTCGGCGCCGGGACCGGCAGTCGGGCCGGCCGAGGGCAGGACCACCGGCCGCGGGGGTTCCCAGGTCAGGCCCGGATCGTGCCGCAGGACCGCCTGCTCCAGCTCGCGCAGCCGGGCGCCGGGATCGAGGCCCAGCTCGTCGCGCAGGACCCGGCGGCCCTGCCGGTAGGCCGCCAGCGCGTCGGCCTGCCGGCCGCACCGGTAGAGCGCGAGCATCAGCTGGGCGCGGGAGCGCTCCCGCATCGGGTGCCTCTGCACCCGCCGTTCCAGCTCGGGCACGAGCGCGGTGTGCCGGCCCAGCGCCAGCTCGGCGTCGGCGCGGTCCTCGGCGGCGCCCAGGCGCAGCTCGTCGAGCCGGGCCGCCTCGACGCGGACGAACGGCGTACAGAAGTACTTCTCCGTACTGATCGAGGACTACGGCGTCGTCGATCCCGGCCAG
>NZ_JBEZDN010000014.1:0-101574 GCF_040648315.1 Pseudonocardia sp. NPDC049154 | reverse complement strand
ACCACCGAGTGCACCGCACCCAGCCGCGCCGAGGCGAGCATCGCGATCGCGGCCTCGGGCACCATCGGCATGTAGATCACGACGCGGTCCCCGGGCCCGACGCCCAGCTCGCGCAGCACCCCGGCGAAGACGGCGACCTCGTCGCGCAGCTGGGAGTAGGTGTAGGTGCGCTGCGTGCCGGTCACCGGCGAGTCGTAGATCAACGCAGCCTGCTCGCCCCGGCCGGCGTCGACGTGGCGGTCCAGCGCGTTGTGCGCCACGTTGATCTCCCCGTCGGGGAACCAGCAGTAGAAGGGCGGATCCGAGTCGTCGAGCGCCCGCGTGGGCGCCTGCTCCCACTCCAGGGCCTGCGCTGCCTCCAGCCAGAACCCCTCCCGGTCATCCACGCTCGCCCGATAGAGATCGCCAAACGTTCCCATTCAGCCACTCCTCACGCAGTCGATTCCTCCCCAGCTCCACAGGCTGGGAGGGCATGCGCGACTGGATCGCACATGCCCTCCCGAACGCAGAAGTCCCTGGCCGCCCTGGGCGACACCTCCTGTCACCGGGACCGCTACGGTTGCGGTGACAGCCCGCTGTCCCGGCCTCGTCCTTCGGACGCGAGGAGTCCTAGTGCCCGGCGCAGTCGATCAGGCGAGGCAGAACCCCGCATCGATCTTCATCTCCAGACCTGTGACGTACCGCGCCTCGTCGGAGGCGAGGAAGAGCACCGCATTGCTGACGTCGTTCGAGTCGATCCACGGCGTCGGCATGGGATTCAAGGTCGCGAAGACCGCGGATGCCTCGTCCCGGCTCGGGTTCTCGGCTCCTGGCAGGAACATGGAGTTCGTCGCGGGGTTGTGGATCATCGGGCTGTCGACGATGCTGGGGTTGATCGTGTTCACCCGGATCTTCTCGGGAGCGAGCTCCAGCGCCATCGACCGCATCAGCCCGATCACCCCGGCCTTCGCCGCGACGTAGTGCGGCAGGTAGGCCATCGCGCGGATGCCGAGGGCCGAACTGGTCAGGATGATCGCGCCACCTGCTCCACCTGCTCCACCGGCCCGCAGGTGCGGGACCGCGGCGCGCGCGGTGTAGTAGGCACCGCTCAGACTGACGTCGATCATGTCGCGCCAGGCGCTCTCGGCGAGCTGGTCGGTCGGTCCCGCCGACAGGATCCCCGCGTTGGCCACGACGATGTCCAACCGGCCGAGCTCCCCGACCCCGACGTCGAGCGCGGTGCGCACCGCGCCCGGATCGCGCACGTCGGCCTGGGCGGTGACGACCCGCCGGTCGAGCGCCTCGACCTGCCGGGCGGTCTCCTTCAGGTCCGCCTCGCTCCCCAGGCGGTAGTCCACCGAGTCGATCCCCTGGCAGAGATCGACCGCTATGATGTCCGCGCCCTCCTGCGCCAGACGCAGCGCGTGCGCCCGGCCCTGCCCCCGGGCGGCACCGGTCACGAATGCGACCTTGCCCTGTACCCGACCACTCATGTCGTCCTCCTCCTGGACTGCCGAGAGATCATCCCTGCGCCTCAGACCTTGTTGACGAAACCGGCGTCGACCGTGAGGGTTGTGCCGGTGATGTAGCGGCCCTCGTCCGAGCAGAGGTACAGCACCGCATTGCTGACGTCCTGCACGTCGAGCAGATCGACTGGCATCGGGTTCGCGATGTGCGAGCCCAGGTGGGGGTTGTGCTCCAGGAACGCGGCCATCGAGGCCGCAGTGATCATCGGGGTCTCCACGCCGGTCGGGTGGATGGAGTTGACACGGATGGAGTGCGCCGCGACCTCGTTCGCGTAGGACCGCATCAGCCCGACGAGCGCGTGCTTCGAAGCGACGTAGCCGAGCGCGGCGCGGGAGGTCCCGAGGATCCCCCGCAGGCCCGCCGTGGAGCTGATCAGGACGACCGAGCCTCCCGCCCCGCGCTCGACCATCGCTGGGACCGTCGCCTGCAGGGTGTGGAACACTCCGGTCAGGTTGATGTCGATGGTGTCCTGCCAGGCGGAACGGGGCTCGTCGACGTTGAACAACGCCACCCCCGCGTTCGGGATGACGATGTCGATCGGCCCGATCTCGGCGATCCCCTGTCGGGCCGCCTCGGCGAGGGCGTCTTCATCCCTGACATCGGCCTGGAACGTCGCCGCTCGACGACCGAGGGCCTCGATCTGCTTGGCCGTATCGGCCAGATCGGACTGCGTGCTGAGCGGGTAGGGCGCGGATTCGACCTGCTGACACAGATCGACCGCGATGATGTCCGCCCCCTCCTCGGCCAGGCGTACCGCATGGTTGCGGCCCTGACCTCGAGCGGCGCCGGTGATGAAGGCGACCTTGCCTTCGACTCGTCCCATGAGGTGTTCTCCGTGTTCTCTGCGGCATTGCAAAGCAAGGTCGGCGCACGGCTTGTCGGCCGGTCGCCTTCGGTCTCGGCGCCGGGAGGTCCGAGACCGGGTCGAGTCACTGATGTCGGCGTTCGGGTGAGGCGGTGACGGCACGCCGCGGACCTGGCGGACCGCGGGGGCGCCGGGTGGATCAGGCGTGGGTCAGGAACCGCTCGATCTGCGCGGCGATGGTCTCGGGGTGCTGCTGGTGGGGGCCGTGACCGGCCTGGGGGTACATCGCGAGCTGCGCGTTCGGAAGCTCCCGGAACAGCAGCCACTGGTTCTTCGCCGGGAAGAAGTTGTCCTGGTCCCCGGACACGATCAGCACGGGGTGCTCGATCTCCTTGAGCCGCTCGAAGTGCTTGGTCTCCCCGGTGATGAACGAGACCGCGGCCTTCTGCAGCGCCTCGATGCCCTCAGGGGGGACGATCGGCTCTCGGTCCTTCCGCACGGCGACTCGATCGATGTACGCCTGCGTCTCCTCCTCCCGCCCCTCCGCGAAGAACAGGTAGCGGACGTCCTCGAAGGTGTACTCGGGGTGCAGGGCGATCGGGAAGACGATGTCGGTCGGTGGGTCCATCTCCGAGCTCCCACCCCCGGCGCTGCCGATCAGGACCACCTTCCGCACGAGGTCCGGCTCGGACAGAGCCATCTCTTGGCAGGAGAAACCGCCCATCGAGAAGCCGAGCACATCGACCGTGTCGAGACCCAGCGCCCGGACGAATGCGACCGCGTTGCGCGCCTTGTCCTCGACGTTGTCGGCGAACTCCCCGGTCGACGTCCCGATGCCCGCATCGCTGAACAGGATGACGTCCCGGGTCGCCGCCAGCGCGTCGACGAAGGCCGGGTCCCAGTCGTCGAGGGTTCCCCGGAACCGGTGCAGGAACAGCACCGGCGTGGGGTCGGCGGGCTGGTCGGGACCCAGACGTCGGTACGCGAAGCGCACTCCCCCGGTCTCGACGTACCGGGTCTTCACCTCGTCCGCCCGGAAGGGCCCGCTGACAGAAGAGCTCATGACACACCTCATCGAGTGAAGAACGGAACACAGGGGCGCAGCCCGACGCCGGCCGCGAACACCGCTCGACCGCGCGGGAAAGGCTCCTGATCTGTGCTGTTGGGTTCGGACAGAGCCTAGGCCCAGTGGCTACCGTCATGCAACCAACTACGACTGAATTCCATCATGGAAGCGACTCTTAAGGGGGTCGCTCGGGACACACGACTTCTCAGGACACCCGCGTGCGGCTCTGATCTTCCCTGCGGGCCAGCACGGCGCGCAGTTGGTCACTCGCCGTCGGCCCGGGCAGGAACGTCGTGTGCTCCTCGTCGAGCGGGTGGCCGGTCTTCCGGTCGATGTAGACCGGGTCCATCTCCTCCCCCGTCTCGTCCATCACCAGCCGCACGTTCGGTTGCTCGGGCGGACAGAACTGGCCGCCCCACTGGTAGAGCGCGATCAGGACCGGCCGGAACGCCCGGCCCGCCTCCGTCAGGACATACTCGTCACGCGGCGGCCGCTCGCTGTAGCGGCGCCGCTCCAGGAGCCCGGCGTGCACGAGCGCGCCCAGCCGCCGCGACAGTGAGTTGGGCGATATCCCCAGGCTCCGCTGGAACTCGTCGAACTTCGTGATCCCGTGAGTCGCATCGCGCAGGATGAGGATGCTCCACCACTCGCCGACGCGCTCGAGGGCCAACGCCACCGGGCAGTCCATGTCCTGGAAGCTTTTGCGCTCCATGGAACAGACGATACGTCGTCGTCGAGAATCCGGAGTCGACGCGATGCGCCGGTCAGGCGTTGACGTCCACCACGGTGCGTCCCCGCACCCGGCCCGCCAACACCTGCACCGCCGTCTCGGCCGCCCTCTCGAGCGGGACCGTCGTGGTCATCTCCTCGAGCAGTCCGGTGTCGAGCTGCTCGGCCAGCAGTGCCCACGCCGAGTCCCGCGCGTCGGCCGGAGCATTCACCGAGTCGATCCCCGCCAAGGTCACGCCCCGCAGGATGAACGGGGCCACCGACCCCGGCAGATCGAGCCCCTGCGCCAGCCCGCAGTTGGCGACCGTCCCACCGTAGGAGACCCGTCGCAGGACGTTCACCAAGGTGTGGCTGCCGACGGTGTCCGCTCCGCCCGCCCACCGCTCCGAACCCAACGCACCGGCCGCCGGCTCCGACAGCGTCGCACGATCGATCACCTCGGCCGCGCCGAGCTGACGGAGGTACTTCTCCTCCTCGAGTCTCCCGGTCGAGGCGTGGACCTCGAACCCGAGCGACGCCAGCAGGGCGATCGCCACCGAACCGACCCCACCCGCGGCGCCGGTCACGACGAGCGGCCCCTGCTCCGGGGACACTCCGTTGTACTGCAGAGCTCGCACACTCAGCGCGGCGGTGTAGCCGGCGGTGCCGATCGCCATCGCCTGCCAGGTCGAGAACCGCTCCGGGACGCGGGTGAGCCACCCGTGCGGGACCCGGGCTCGGGTGGCGAACCCGCCGTTGTGCGACGCGGCCAGGCCCCAACCGGTCACGACGACGCGGTCCCCCTCCGCATAGCCGGAGCCCGCCGCCGCCTCCGTCACCGAACCCGCCAGGTCGATGCCTCCGACCACCGGGAACGTCTCGATCACCGGAACGGCACCTGTGACCACCAGGCCGTCCTTGAAGTTCACGGCCGAGAAGTCCACGGCCACCGTGACGTCCCCCTCGCCCAGCTGATCCTCGGGAAGCTCGACGAGCTGTGCTCGCTGCCCGTCGTCGTCCTTGATGATCTGCACCGCTCGTACGGTCATACTACTACCTCCTCGACAGTCACTTCCACGACGATAGTGACAGGCACGAGGCGAATGCGCCCCGGGGTACCGCCGACATCTTCGGACGGCACCGATGGCGCCGCCGCGTGGGCGGTCGAGTACGCGTCATCGGGCCGCGAGGCGACCGCACAAGCGGGCGGAGCGACGCCTGCCCCACGGCAGGCGGCAGCCCAGGCGTCGAGCACGGCACCGTGACCGACTCCAACGGAGTAGCGGCAGCGGGTCTCGCGTTGAAGCTTGATCGGACCTTGATCAGATCACGTGGATGCAGGTGGACTCGTCGGAGGCAGGAACACCGGGAGGTGAGCGGCGTCCTCGAACTCCCCCGACCGCTTGAAGCAGCAGGGTCATTGCTGCTGCTCACACAGGCACGTCCGGCCAGCGGGACTGCCCAGGGCAGTCCCGTTCCTCTCCGACCCTCCAACATGCTGCCAAGATCAATTTCGGTCGCTTGGCGGCGGAGGACGAAATCGGCTGGGATCGGGGTGCGGCGGCCGTGCGTGGTACTCGCGGCAGCGGCGCAAATTCCAAGGTGGGCTCCTCGATCCGCAGCGGCGAGGTGCCGGTAGCCGTTGCCGGTCGCACACCACCTCGGTGGAGGCCACTGGGGCCGAGGGTGAGTGCGGACGAGCGATCGTATCCCTGACGCGATCCTGGCCCAGCTCCGTGCACGCTCGGCCGCTACGTGGCGCGATCTGCGACAACCTCTCGCCGTCTCCGGACGCCACCCTGGCACGCGACGACTGACGAGTGGAGGGCATGTGCAGGTACGGGGAGCGGTTGCGCTGGTGACCGGGGGTGTGTCCGGGCTCGGGCTCGCGACGGCCGAGAAACTGGTGGGCGAAGGAGCGCGGGTCGTGCTGGTCGACCTGCCGTCCTCGCCCGGCTCGGCGGTCGCCGAGAAGCTGGGACCGGAGGCGACGTTCGCCGCGGCGGACGTGCGTGATCCGGCAGCCGTCGGGGCGGCGGTCGACACGGCCCGGGAGCTCGGCCCGTTGCGGGTCGCGGTCAACTACGCCGGCATGGGCGCCCCGGCGCGCACGCTGGGTCGGACCGGGCCCCTGGAACTGGGGCGCTTCGCTCGCGTCGTGGAGATCAACCTGGTCGGTACGTTCAACGTCATCCGGCTGGCCGCGGAGGCGATGGCCGCAACCGAGGCCGAGGACGGCGAGCGGGGAGTCATCGTCAACACCGCGTCCGTCGCGGCCTACGACGGGCAGATCGGGCAGGCCTCCTACTCGGCCTCGAAGGGCGGCGTCGTCGGCATGACCCTGCCGATCGCACGTGATCTGGCCCGCGACCTGATCCGCGTGGTGACGGTGGCGCCGGGCATGTTCGCGACCCCGATCCTGCAGGGGCTGTCGGACGAGGCACGGGCCTCGTTGGAGGCGCAGGTGCCGCACCCGTCGAGGCTCGGTGAGCCGTCGGAGTACGCCGATCTGGTGGCACACATCGTCGCGAACCCCATGCTCAACGGCGAGACGATCCGGCTGGACGGCGCGATCCGGATGGCGCCCCGATGAGCCGCCGCACCGCACTCGTCACCGGGGCCTCCCGCGGCATCGGCGCCCTCATCGCCCAGCGCCTCGCCGCCGACGGCTGGGACCTCACCCTGTCCGCCCGCTCGGCCGGCCCGCTCGAGGCGCTCGGCGGCCGTCTGTCCGCCGAGCACGGCATCACCGCCCGGGCCGTACCCGCCGACATGGCGGCCGAGGACGACGTGGTCGCGCTCGCCGACGCGCACGGCCGGGCCAGTGACCGGCTCGACGCGCTCGTCCTCAACGCGGGCATGGGGTCGATCGGCCCGCTCGCGGAGTTCCCGGCCCGCCGGCTCGACAAGCTCTACACGGTGAACGTGCGGTCGGCCTACGTCCTGACGCAGCGTCTGCTCCCCGTGCTCCGCAAGACCGCCGGCGGCGACGTCGGGACGGCCAAGGTCATCGCGGTGTCCTCCCTCACCGGGGTCGCCGGGGAACCACTGAACTCCGCCTACGGAGCGAGCAAGGCCGCGCTGACCTCGCTCTGCGAGACGCTGAACACCGAGGAGTCCCACGGCGGCGTCACGGCGACGGCGGTGTGCGTACGAGCGCAGCTCCCCGCCTCCGCCATCGCTGAGCGACGAGCTCGGCCTCGGCCAACGCCGAGCGCACCGAGGCCGACCGCCGCCCGACGTGCCGGCGGGCCACAGCGCGCGCGGTCCGTTCGTCCTCACCGCCCCGATCTCCTCCGCCCGACACGCGTCGCCGGGCGCTCGCGAGCACGTTGTCGGCCTGACCCCTGCTCGGCGTGCCGACCCCACGTGCGACCCCGCCGGACCTCGCCGAGTACAACGAGGTGATCGCCTTCTCCGGCACCTACTACGCCGAGCTGCCGCGACTCGGGGCCATCCTCGGCACGTGGCATGATGCCGTCCCCCAACATCGTGGCCGCCGCACTCGCCCGGCGTACCGAGCGGTCGCAGATCCTGGTGCTGGGCAACGCGCTCCACGTCCGCGACGCCCTCGGAGTTCCCGGGCCGCCCGGGGCCCGACCTCGGCCCGGAAATGCGGAATGACCTCCTGGGCCCCTAGGGGAGATGCTCCAGCACCAGCTGACCAGCAGCACCGCAACCGTCTGCGTCGCGGACGCCGCATACGCCGAGCGGATCGTGCAGATCGCCCCCTCGGTCCCCCGGCTGGAGCACCTCTACGTCCGGGGGCGCCCGTCCCCGATCATCGGCCCGGCGTCCCGGGACTTCGCCGTGCTCCTGGCCGCGGACCTCGAGACCGATCCGGACCTCGACGTGGACCACGACAGCACCGCCGGGATCATCTTCACCTCGGGCACCACCGGCCCGTCGAAGGGTGTGCTGCTCAGCCACCATTATCTCGCCGCCTACGGGACGATGTACGCGGACATCAACGGTCTGCGCTCCGACGACGTCCTGCTCAACTTCCTGCCCTTCTTCCACGGCGGAGCGAAGTTCCTCACCATCGCCACCTTGGTCTGCGGCGGCCGGATGCGCCTGCTCCCCCGCCTGAGCATCAGCACCTTCCTCGACGAGGTCACCCACCACGGCGTCACGAACTTCGTGGCCGTTTGGTCTGCGACAACTACGCCACCCACAGGACGCCGGCGATCAAGACCTGGCTGGCCGCGCACCCGCGGTTCCACCTGCACTTCACCCCGACCTCGGCCAGCTGGCTCAACCTCGTGGAACGCTGGTTCGCGGAGTTGACCAACCGCAAACTGCGCCGCTCGGCCCACCGCAGCGTCACGGCCCTCGAAGACGACGTCGACGCCTGGATCGCCGCATGGAACACCGACCCGAGACCGTTCGTGTGGACCAAGACCGCCGACGAGATCTTCGACAGCCTCGCCCACTACTGCACTCGGATCAGTAAAACAACTAACGACTCAGGACACTAGTTGTTCACCTCCGGGTGCATGTCGATCACGCAGCCGTCCGCGAGCTCGACGACATACATCCCAGCGACCGGACGAACCTCGGTCCATCGCCCGGTCTGCGTGGCGAAGAAGCCGGTCAGATCGGCGAAGTACGAGAGGTCGTCCGCGGCCTGGCGCATCACCCCCAGCACGGGCTCGCGCTGCTCCCCCGGCGGTCGGCTGCCCCCTCGTCCGGAGGGCCGTCTGCCGAGCTCCGCCACGGAGCGGAAAGCCGTAGCGAGACGAGCCGGGTGCCCGGACGGTGCGCGACGGGTCCGGGAACGCCGGAGCCGACGAGCAGCAGGTCCCGCGACCGAGGGTCACCCCGGGCTCAGCGAGGTCGAGCCCGCCGGACACCACGAACACCAGGCCGGCGTCCGCCCGGAGGAGGTCCGCAGCGTCGTCCCCGTCGCCGAGCACCGCCGTGGCGATGCCCACGACCGGCAGCAGGTCCCGACCGACCGGCGGGTCCTCGCCCCGGGCCCGGCGGCGGTAGCCTTCACCACCGATGTAGGCTCCGAGCCTGCTGTGGGCACGTTGAGCGGCGCAGTGATTCCGCCGGCGACCCGGATGGCGCTCACCAGATCATCCGGCCGGCGTCGACCGGGATCAACGCGCCGGTGACGAACCGCGCCTCGTCCGAGACCAGCCACGCGACGGCGTCGGCGATGATCGACGGGGGCCGCTCGCGGGTCCCTCCGAGCACGATGCGGGGGCCCTCGCCGAAGACGTAGGGGTAGTACTCGATGGACTTCTCGATGTTCCCACCGTCGCGGATCGGGGTGTCCACCGAGCCAGGGTTCACCGTGTTCACCCGGATCTCGTGCGGGCCCAGTTCGTGAGCCAGCACCTTCATCAGCATCTGCATTCCGCTCTTGGCCGCGCAGTAGGCGACGGCGCCCGGTTGCGGCACAACGGCGTTGACCGAGGAGGTGAACACGACCGAGCCGCCCCGACGCCCCTCGATGATTTTGGGCACGAACGCCTTCTGGACCTTCCAGGCCCCGGTCAGCAACACGTCGAGGCTCTCCTGCCAGGACTCCTCCGGCAGCTCCCAGCTGTTGCGGTCCACGGTCCAGATGCCGTGGTTGACGACCAGCACGTCCACCCGGCCGAACTCGGCCATCGCGGTGTCGGCGAGCGCGGTCAACGCTGGGAGGTCCCGCGCGTCCACCTTCTCGATCAGACACCGGCGGTCCAGCGCCTCGACCTGCGCGGCGGTCTCCTCGAGCTCCGCCATCGTGGCCGCGGGGGCCCGCGTGTAGGTGAACCCGTCGCAGATGTCGAAGGCGACGATGTTCGCGCCCTCCTGGGCCAGCCGCACCGCGTGGGCGCGGCCCTGGCCGCGGGCGGCGCCGGACACCACAGCGACCTTGCAGTCGAGTCGTCCCACGAGGCGCTCAGCTCCCCTCGGCGGCGCGCTCGGCGCCGATGATCACGAACAGCACGAGCGCGGGCTCGTCGGACCGGTTCTCCCAGGCGTGCCGGGTGCCTCGCTGGACGACGAAGCTGCCGGGCTGCAGCAGGTCCTCCGCCCCGTCGTCGAGCTTGAGGTACAGCTCGCCTTCGACGACGAAGGCGTAGTCGACGGTGTCAGTGGTGTGAAAGGCGGGGTCCTCCGGGTCCGCGGCGTGTGCGTCGAACAGGCCGGGAAACTTCTCCTCCGCGTCCGCCCGCATAGCAGCCAGCACCTCGGGATCGGTCGCCCCTCCCGCCCCGGCACCCGCGGCCTGCCGGGGCGCGAACCGGACGGCGATCACGCGCGTCCCCCCGGGCTGCGGGAAGAAGGGCGTGTGCACCGGCGGCAGGTCGCCCCCAACCTGGGGCGTGCCGTCCGGGGTGCCCCAGACCAGCCAGTACGTGGCGCCGGGGTAGAGCTGGGCCTCGGTCGGCGGGACGATGCCGGTGTCGGTGAAGATCGACCGGCCCTTCCCGTCGTGGCCGGCCACGTGCCGGCGCATCTGCTCGATCATCGTCACTCCTCGACTGGCGGCGCTTCGGCGCGCCGCGGGATGGCGGAAAGGATCACCCCGCGGTCGCCGAACCCCTGGCGTCCATGGCCTCCGCGAAGAAGGGCTGGTGCGACAGCATCCCGCCGTCCACCGTGATCGTCTGGGCCGTGATGTAGCGCGCGGCGGGCGAGCCGAGGAAGCACACCAGCTCGGCGATGTCGTCCGGTGCGCCCGCGTAGGGCAGCAGCACGTGGCGCAGCAGCTTCGCGAGGCCGTCGCCGTCGGCGTGCAGGGCGGCGGACTGAGCGGTCTGGATCAGTCCCGGGCGGATCGCGTTGCAGCGCACGCCCTGCTTGCCGTAGGCCGTGGCGACGTAGCGGGTGAGCGCTTCGACGCCCGCCTTCGAGGCACCATAGGCCGCGAGGTCGAGCGCGCCGCCGACCGCGCGGGTGGACGACATGTTGACGATCGACCCGCCGCCGCCCGCGATCAGGTGGGGGACGGCGTACTTGCACCCCAGCATCACGCCGCGCAGGTTGAGCTCGAGGATCCGGTCCCAGTGGTCCGGCTCGATCTCCGCTGCCGCGGTGTCGCCCGCGTAGAGGTGCGTTCCCGCGGCGTTGTTGTGCACGATGTCCAGCCGGCCCCACTTGGCGACCGTGTCGGCGAACAGCGCTTCGAACGAGGCCGGCTCCCGCGCGTCGAACTGCGCGTAGCGGGCGGTGCCGCCCGCGGCCCGGATCACGTCGGAGACCCGCTCGCCCGCATCCACGGAGATGTCCGCGACGACCACGCGGGCCCCTCGCCCGGCCAGCATCTCGGCGGTGCGCGACCCGATTCCGCCACCCGCTCCCGTCACCACCGCGACGAGGCCCTGCACGACGCTCACCCATAGCCTCCTCGATGAAGCCACCTGTTTGTAGCCGAAACTGGCGCCAACCTTTCAGCCAGTCGAGCGCTTGTCAAGAAGCGCGAGCACGGCCCGGAGCTGCACGACCGGGTCCCCACCCGCGAACCGCAGCACGACGTGCCGGGCCCCCGCCTCGACGTAGCGGTCGAGGTGGGCGAGCACGTCCGCCGCAGTTCCCGCGCAATGGTCCTCCAGCGTGCGGATCGCCTCCCACGGCGCCCGGTAGTAATCCTCCTGCGCGGTCTGCAGGCGCTGGCCTGCCCGGGCCGGGTCGGCGTCGACGGCGACCGTCAGATAGACGGCGGGGACGGTGACGGCCGGCCCGCCCGCGCGGACCGTGGCCAACCCGGCGGCGTACTCCTCCGGCGAGCGGCCCACGGGCAGCCAGCCCTCGCCCGCCGCGCCGGCGAGGGCCAGTGCACGCGGACCGCGCACCCCCCACCAGATCGGTGGCCCCCCGGAACGGACCGGTTTCGGGTAGAGGTCGACGTTGCGGAACCGCCAGCGACCGTCCGACTCCACCGGCCCCTCGCCCCAGAGCTCCCGGCACAGCCCGACGATCTCGGCGAGCCTGCTCAGCCGGTCCTCCACGGGCACCCCGAGCGCGGCGAACTCCTTGCGCGCCAGCCCGTACCCCGGCCCCGGCCCGACACCGAGGACCAGCCGTCCCGCCGCGAGCCGGTCGACCGTCGCAACGACCCTGGCCAGCGGCAACGGGTGCCACATCGGCGCCAGCAGCACCGCCGTGCCGAGGGTGACCGTGCGCGTCGCCGTGGCCACCGCGGCGAGCAGCGCGAGCGGGTCGAACCTCGGACGGGCGAACAACGAGTCGCCCACTCAGACCGAGTCGACCCCCGCGCACTCCGCCTCGACCGCCGTCGCGACGACCCGTTCCACCTCGCCGGACGCCGCGTACTCGCGGGTGGGCAGGACCAGACCGAGGGAAAGCCGCGGGGTCACGCCCGGCTCGGCACCAGCGCGGCGGGCACCTCGACGACCTTGCTCGCCAGGTACTCCCCCAGGCCCTTCGCCTGCGGGTCGATCCGTGTGCAGGACGAGACGCCCTCCTCCAGGTAGCCGATCAGGAGGAAGTTCAGAGCGGCGAGGTTCGGCAGTTCGTGGCGCACGATGCGCAGACCGTCGGCCTCCGGCACCAGCTCGGCCAGCCGCTCGGCGGTGAGCTCGCTGCGCAGCCAGGCGTGCACCTCCGGGGTGCGCGCCCACACCCCGAGGTTGGCCACCCCGCCCTTGTCCCCGGACCGGGTCCCCACCAGCTCGCCCAACGGGACCTCGACGGTCGCCCCGGTGGGCACGGCGGGCAGCGACACGGCCACCGGCTCGGGCGGGGTGCCCGGCTCCCAGCCCTCCCAGGCCACCTCCAGCACCTCGCCGTCGACGACCACCCGCGGCTGGATGTGCTTCTTCTCGACCAGGCACGGCCACTGCACGCCGTAGAGGCGCTCCTTCTGCGGCGGGGTGGTCAGGTAGAAGCCCGGAACGTTGTTCGTGCCGAGCTGCACGATCCGGTCGGCGAAGCCCTTGCGGCCCACCTTGGCGCGGTCCGCGTCCCGCGCAGTGATGACGACCCACGCCGAGGCCTGCGACTGGTCACCGCCCACCTCGGCGACCGGGCCGACGACGGTCCACCGGAAGGCGTCGAACTCCTCCGGCGCACCGACGGCCCGCTCGACGGCCCGCTGCAGCCAGGCCAGCTTCTCCGCGACGTGCCGGCCGGTCAGGCCGACGGTGATGCTGTTGCGGTAGCCACCCTCGTAGGTCAGGGAGAGCTTCGTCAGCTCGTTCGGCGCCCGCCCTCGGGTGCCGAACACGGCGACCCGGTCCGTTCCCGCGTCCGCGATGTGGATGGACGCGAGGTCGACGGTGACGTCCGGGTTGAGGTACTCCCGGCCACCGACCTCGTAGAGCAGCTGCGCGGTCACGGTGTTCGTGTCGACCACCCCGCCCGTGCCCGCCGCCTTGGTGACGACGCACCCACCGTCCTCGGCGATCACGGCGATCGGCATGCCCGGCAGTCCCAGGTCCGGGTACTCGTCGAACAGGGCGAAGTTGCCGCCGGTGACCTGACCGCAGCACTCGATGAGGTGCCCGGCCACGACACCGCCCGCCAACCGGTCCCAGTCGTCCCGCGCCCAGCCGAAGCGCCAGGCCGCGGGGCCCACGATCAGCGACGCGTCGGTCATCCGGGGACACACGACGATGTCGGCACCCGCCTGCAGGGCGGCCACGATCGGCCAGGCGCCGAGGTAGGCGTTCGCCGTGAGGATCTCGTGGTCGGCGAGGACGAGGTCGTCCCCGGTGTCGACGTTGCGCAGGGTCGCGTCGGCGCCAAGCAGGGCACCGAGGTCCTCCCGGAGGTCGTCGCCGGTCACCGCGGCGACACCCAAGTCCACCCCCGCTCGCGCACAGGCCTCCCGCACGGCGGTGGCACACCCCTCCGGATCGAGGCCGCCTGCGTTCGTCACCACCTTGACCCCGCCCTCGGCGATGCGCGGGAGGTACCGTTCGAGCTGCTCGACGAAGGCGGCCGCGTATCCCTGGCCGCCGCGGAGCTGGTTCTTGCGCAACACCAGCATCGTCAGCTCGGCGAGGTAGTCACCGGTGAGGACGTCGACCCCGCTGTCGAGCAGCTCGCCCATCCCGTCGGGCCGATCCCCGTGGTACGCGGAGAACTGTCCCACCCGGATAGTATTGGCTGCAATATTGGCGCCCATGCTGCGACTGTCGCACCCGACGCCCCCTCCGTCAAGGCCGGAATTGTCTCCGAGATCGGCTCCACGGTGCTGACAGTCGCGGCCGGGACGTTTAGTCAGGAATCGAATCCGGGGCCGCAGCGAAGCGCCGCACACGGCGGTCGTGGCCGAGATCCGCGCCCACGGCCAGGTCCGCGGCGAGCACTCCGGTCGGACCCGGCTGGTGCTCACCGTGACCGGGAGGCGCACCGGACGCCCCGGGCGGTCCCGATGTCCTACCTGGTCGTGGACGGGCAGCTGGTCGTGGTCGCCTCGCGGGGCGGCGCGGACGAACACCCCCAGTGGTACCTGAACCTGCAGGCGCACCCGGAGGTGACGGTCGAGATGAACGGCCGGCGCTTCGCGGCGACCGCCGGCCGACCAGTGGGGCCGACCGCGCCGCGGTGTTCGCGGCGATCACACGGGTCGTCCCGCACTTCGCGCGCTACCAGGCGCGGACTTCCCGGGAGCTGCCCGTCGTCGAACTGGTCGGCGCCGTCCTCGACGCCGCCGAGCTCGCGACGTCGGTGCCCACGGCGCCTTGCTGCCGGCGGTGCGGCTTCCGTCGAGGGTCAGGGTGATCCGCTGACGAACCCCCAACTCGGGGCCGAGCACGAACACGATCGCCTTGGCGATGTCCACCGGGGTGGCCTTGCGCCTCATGCGTTCGCTGGACCCGGAACCCTTGCGCGGCCCGCGAGACGGCGGCCACCGCAGCGGCGCACCCGTTCCGCGATGTCGCCGCCGATCCCTTGGATCCGCCGGTCACCCAGCATGGTCACGTCTCCTCACCTGCTCCCAGAGCACACCCTTGATCTGGTGGCGCAGCGAAACTGCGGCGATGCGCCAGCCGTCCGGGGTGCGCCGGAACTCGTCCCCGCTACCACCCGAATCCGGTGGTCCCCCGGGCCGTCGAGGCGGCGTCCGCGACGCTGAAGCTGTGCAACGCCCAGTGCCCGACGGCGGTGTCCGCCGTGGGGAACTCGATGTCCTCGTTGTGTCCGTGGTGCACGGTGGCCCGGCCACCGATCCGTCCCGGATCGCCGCCACCACCACGACCGCGCCCTGATGTCGACCGATCTGCGGGTGGTCCAGCAGCACGTCCTCGGTGAACTGCGCACGCAACCTGGCCCAGTCCCGGGTGTCCATGGTGCGCAGGTAGCGGCTCTTGAGCCCCGACACCGCGACGCGATCCTCGAATCCTCCGGCGGTCATCGAGGCCCGAGGCCGTCGACGAAATCCCGGATGGCGGCGGTTACCTCGGCCGGATGGCTGAGGTTCGCCGCGTGCGGGGCGCCGTCGATCACGACGAGACCGCGGCAGTCCGGCACCCCCTCGGCGACAGCGCGGGCCCGCTCGAGCGGTGTGGACACGTCCGCCGACCCGTGGATGACGAGGACCGGCGGAACGATCTCGCCCAGCCGTGGAGTGAAGTCCTCGCGCGCCACGAGGGTGCGCACCGCCTCCCGGTACCCGACCGGATCGGCCTTACGCCACCGTGCCTTCCATGCCTCGTGGTCCACCCCGGGACCGAGGATGATGCCGGCGACGTAGGCGAGGGTCTCCTCGTCCGCGCCGTGCTCCACCCAGTCCTCGGCCAGCCGTGTGAAGCGTGCGGCGCCGTCTCCCGCCAACGTCCCGGCCTGGCTGTCGAGGAACACCAGGCCGCTGAAACGTTCGGGGGCGAGCACGGCCGCCCGCTGGCCGAGCAGCCCGCCCTGGCTCATCCCGACGTGCACCACTCGGTCCAGGCCGAGGTGGTCCAGCAGGGCCAGCAGGTCCCGCGCCGAGTCCCAGAAGTCGAACGGTCCGGACGACCTCGTCTCGCCGTGCCCACGTTCGTCCCACACGACGCAGCGGTGGTCCGCGGCCAACGCCTTCACCTGTGGCGCGAACATCTCCCGGTCCATGAACAGTCCGTGGCTGAACACGATCGCCGGTCCTCCCGAGCCCACGTCGTCATATGCGAGTCGGATGCCGCTGCCGAGCTCGACGACGCTCACGACCGCTCCTGACGAGCCGCCGACCCGAGGTCACAGCACACCGCGAGGTTCGGGCCGACCCCCGACCTGTGAGGCCACGAGTGACACCACGCAGGGTCGCAGGCGACGGGGATCAGCTCCATTGTCGGGTCCTCCAGTGGACGGGCCCCGCGACATGACGACGAGGCAAAGCCGCGTGAGCGAGACATGGAGACTATATTGGAGACGATCTCGCGGCAAGAGACGCTGGGGTTCCGCCGGAGAAGCCGGATCAGCGCAGGATCGGCAGCAGACGGTTGAGCGACACCTGACGGTGGGCGCGCCACAGATCGGCAAGCAGAGCACCGTCGCCGGCGCGGAGGGCATCGAGCATCGCGTCGTGCTCCTCAGCGAGCACGGCGCTGTCGCTGAGCACGCTCACCGACAGAGCCCGGTAGGCGATGGACATCCGCCAGATCCGGCTGATCTCCGCCACCAGCAGGCGCTGACCGGACAGGTCCAGGATCGCCGCGTGGAATCGATCGTTTTCGCGGATCATCCGGTCCACGTCCGCGCCGGCCCTGCGAATCGCCTCGTTGATCGCGACCAGCTCGGCCAGTTCGTCGTCGGTAGGCACCGACAGTTTGCTCAGGACCGCCGTCTCCAGCAAGTCCCTGGCCAAGTACAACTGGTTCATTTCGTCCGCGCTGAACTGCGTGACGAAGTACCCGCGGTTGCGCTCGTAGGCGACCACGCCGTCCGCCTGCAGGATCTGCAGAGCTTCCCGGATCGGGCCGCGGCTGATGCCGATCTGCTGCGCGAGGTCCTCCTGACGGACCTGCTGACCGGGCACGAGCCGGCGCTGCATGACCAGGTCCCGGACGGCGGCCGCCGCGCGCTGCACCGCACCCGCCTCGTCGGTGGCCGGCGCGCTCCCCCTGCTCGCAGTCATGA
This sequence comes from Pseudonocardia sp. NPDC049154, assembly GCF_040648315.1. NCBI lineage: Bacteria > Bacillati > Actinomycetota > Actinomycetes > Pseudonocardiales > Pseudonocardiaceae > Pseudonocardia > Pseudonocardia sp. NPDC049154. The sequence goes on along the minus strand of NZ_JBEZDN010000014.1, from coordinate 84,466 downwards.
CTGCGATGGTATCCGCAGGTGGTCACGCCATCATGGAAGGCCGCGCGGCCACCGCGGACCGCCTCCGCACGTGGTAGAGCCACGGCCTCGTCGAGCATCGCCTGAACCCCTTCAAGGTATGTCCCGCCTTGCGGCAGGATGCTCTCCCGTTCGACCACCGGGCCTCGCTCGCGATTGCGGTCGAGCGAGTCGGTGGGCGCGGTCAGGGTCGGGGCTCGGAGCAGATCAGCTCGGCTGCAGTGGAGACCCCACCCGAGAAGCCGGCGCCCGCGGGCGGGCCCCATGAGGCAGCCGCCGCCCTGCAGCATCACGACAAACCCGTGCTCCGCGTCGGCGCCGAGGCCCCCGGCCCCGATCGTCCGCACACTCGCGCTCGTGCCCTCGTCCGCCCGCATTCCCTCCGCGATGGGGAGACACGGGCGAGCAGTCGCTCGTAGCCGGCCCGCTTGTCCGCGATCGTCGGCCGCGAGACCGTCGCCATGCTGGTGAACAGGGCGAGCGCCCACGCAAGCGGATCGATCCCCGCAGTCGTCACGACACTGTGAAGGTGTTGAAGTAGCCGGCGGTGAGTCCGCCGTCGACCGGCAGCACCGCGCCGGAGATGTAGCTCGCGGCATCGGAGAGCAGGAACAACACCGCGCTCGCCTGATCCTCCGGGGTGGCCAGCCGCGGCATCGGGATCTTCCCGAGGAAGTTGCGGGCGATGGAGTCGTCGTCGTGGATCGTGCGCAGCAGCGCGGTGTCGACGACCCCGGGGGCGACGACATTCGCCCGCACGCCCCCGGGCCCCCACTCGAGAGCCAACGACTTCACCAGGCCGACGACGCCGTGCTTGGAGGCGACGTAGTGGGTCCGGTCGACGTGGCCGCCGAGGGAGTCGGTGGAACCGATCGCGACGAACGAACCCCGCCCCCGCTCCAGCATCACCGCACCAGTGGCCGCGGCAGTCGTGAACATCCCGACCAGGTTGACGTCGATGACGTCCGCGAACTCGCGGGAGGTCATGGAGACGGCCCGTTTGGGCCGGGAGATCCCGGCCGCGGCGACGACGCCGTGGATCGGGCCGAGCTCCTCCTCCACCCGGGCCACGACCGCGACGATCTCCTTCTCCTCGCAGACATCCACGGGGTACCCCGCGGCGATCGCGCCCCCCGCCTGCAGCTCGTCGATGGTGCGGGCGACTGCGTCCGCGTCGGCGTCGAGAACGGCGACGCAAGCCCCGCCCGCCGCGGCCAACCTCACCGTGGCCCGGCCGATTCCCGAGGCTCCGCCCGTCACCAGCACCGTGCGGCCGTCCAGGCCGAAGTTCACCATCCGTCGTCTCTCCGTCCTCGTGCCGAGCCGGGTGAGCGGCCGCCGGGCGACCGCTGATCGGCGCCAAACCTGGAGCCGATCGTTGGACGCTAGGTGGGGACCCAGAGCCTGTCAACGCGTCGGCTCGGGTGGGACGATTCAGCGAGCGCCCGTCGGCACCCCGAGGTCACGGTGCGGATCGGTCGCCCGGAGCTTCGGCAGCACCTGGTCCACATAGGTGTCCAGCGACCGCTGGGCCACCTCGTGGGGCATGCCGCCGAAGCAGAAGAGGTTCACCACGCCGCCGGCGTCGAGGGCGCGGACCCGCTCGACTGTCTGTTCCACGAGCTCGAACAGCGGCAACGGCCGGGCGTCGACGCCGCGCTGTGCGGGATCCTGGCCGGTGTCCTGGTGCCGGACTTCGGCTGGCGGTCGATCTTCCTGGTCGGGGCCGTGCTGTCGGTGTCCCGGGTGGCCAACGCGGAAGCGACGACGAACGACGTCGTCACGTCGAGGGTGAAGCATCCCGACCGCTCCGCGACCGGGTCCGGAGCGTCATGGGCCGGGCCCGGCTCCGGCCGGTGGTAGAGGACGGTCATCCACTGGGTACCGACCCGTCGCAGCCCGTCGGCGCGATAGGTCTCGGCGAACCGCACGAAACGCCCGGGGCCCACCGCTGTGCGCCGCAGCTCGGAGACGTACTCCACGACGCTCTCGGCGTGCAGGGACTCCCCCACCGTGACCGACCGGTCGTACTCCTGGACGAGGTCGGTCGCGAGAATGCCGGTCAATCCGTCCGCGGCGCGCAGCCGCCCGAGCTCCCCGCCCGCACCGTCCCATCGGCTGGCTGTCGCCGTGGCCGCGTAGCCAGGCATGGTCCACACGGGGAGCATGGCCCGCGGCGCGAACGGGCGGGGGTCCGGACCGCCGACGACGTCGAGCCAGTCCTCGATCCTCGCCTCGGCCACCCCTGCGGGCGAGCGCAGCCGCCCGGCAGGGCCGGTCCGGGAACCCACGAACTCGCGCCAGGGATCGGTGCGGGTTCCAGGGTGGGACGCGCCGTCCATCATCGGGCCACCTCTTCGTCGAGGACTCGGCCGCGCCATCATCGCGAGGACGTCGCGGCCACTCCATCGGACCGAACAGTCCGCTGCCGGCACGGCTGAACCTGCAGCTCAGCGCCGCGATGTCGTCAACGGAACATTGCCCGCCCGGTCAGCCGCTGGCGGCGCGCCCGGGACATCGAGGGCCATGATCACCTCTCGGGATCTGGCTGGTGCCCTCGTCGATGCGGAACAGTCGCGCGTCCCGGAAGGCACCCGGTCACGACGACCACACCCGATCGCCCTGCCTCGGCTCCGTTCTCAAACCGACAGTATGTTTCTAGACCAGGTGAGTTTCGCACCGAGGCGACGGGGCCTGAGTTCCTATGATGGCCGCGTGAACTCGGACGACACGGTGCAGCCCGGCGGGGGAAGGCCGCGACGAGAACGGTTCAAGTCGGCCCGCACTCGGGCCCGCATCCTCGAGGCCGCGGCGACGCTGCTGAGCGAACGCGGCTATGCGGCGACGCGGATCGGGGACGTGGCCGAACTCGCCGAGATGCAGGGCCCCGCGCTGTACTACTACTTCGCCTCCCGGGACGAACTCATCGAGGAGGTCATCGCGACGGGGCAACGCGGTGTGGTGGCGCATGTCACCGCGGCGCTCGACGGCGCGGCCCACGACCCACTGGACCGGATCCTCGCCGCGGTCGCGGCGCACCTCGAGTACGTCCTGACGACGTCGGCCTTCGCCTCGGCGTCGATCCGGAACTTCGCCCAGCTGCCGGAGGAGGTCCAGCAGCGGCAGGTGCGGTTCCGGCAGGCGTACGGCGACATCTGGCGCGCGCTGTTCCGCGAGGCCGAGCGGGTCGGCGATCTTGACCCGGTGCTCGACGTGCACGCCGCCCGGATGCTGGTCATCGGGGCTTTGAACTGGACCTGCGAGTGGTGGGATCCCGGGAAGGGCTCGCTCGACGATCTCGTGTCCGCGGCTCGCCGGTTCGTGCGGGACGCCCTGACCGGGCGGTCGGTGGCGGCGCCGGCGGCGCTCACCGGCGGCGATCGCGGACCCGACGAGCGGGAGGGGGAGACCGAGCGGAAGTCGGTGCGCAGCAGGCGTCGGATACTCGCCGCCGCCGCGCGGGTCCTCAGTGCCCGCGGGTACTCCGGCACCCGCCTGTCCGACGTCGCGGAGGCCGCGGACATGCAGGCGGCCAGCATCTACTACCACTTCGCCTCCCGGGACGAGCTGATCGAGGAGGTCGTCCGGGACGGTGTGCGCCGCACGGATGCGCACGTCCGCGCGGCTCTGGGCGCCATGCCGCCCGACGCCTCGCCGCTGGATCGGCTCGATCAGGCAGTTACCGCTCACCTGTCCTTCTGCCTGAGTTCCCCGGACGTCACGGTGGCCACCATCCGCAACGCCGGCCAACTACCCGCGGACATCGCCCGCAGGCAACGCGAAGCCGAGGCCGAGTACGGCGCGGTGTGGCGCGAGCTGATCGCAGGCGTGGTGAACGCGGGCGGGCCGGCTGCGGCCACGGATCCGCGGATCACCCGGATGCTGATACTCGGGGCGCTCAACCAGACCGCGGAATGGTCCGACCGCGACCGCAGTCCCGAGCCCATCGTGCGGACGGCGCGGGCGATGGTGCGCAACGCGCTGGGCCGGGGGACAGCCGCGGCGGCCCCCTTGGCACCGCTGTTCCGGTCCCCCGCCGCCGGCTGACGTCAGAAGACCTCCGGGATGGGGATGGCCACGTCGCGAAACGTGTCGACGGCCCGAAGCTTGGGCAGAACCTGCTCGGTGTACACGTCGGCGTTGCGCCGCGCCACGTCGGCGGGCATCCCACCGAAGCTCAGCACGTTGACCACGCCGCCGGCGTCCAACGCGCGTACCCGCTCGACCGTCTCCTCGACGAGTGCGTCGGGCGTGCCGCCCATCTGCAGGTCCGCGAGGAACCGGTTGAACTGTGTCAGGCCGTGCTTCTCGATGTTGCGGCGCAGGCCCGCGTAGTACTCGTAGCCGTTGACGTGCTCCAGCCGGGGGTTCGTGAACTCGTAGTGGTCGATGGTGGATCGGGCGTATGCCATGGCGTACTGCTCGTGGAGGTCACGGGCCCGTCCGGCGTCCGGGTCGACGGTGGTGAAGTTGACGAGGACCGGCTGGGGCGGCTCGTGTCCGTTGATCTCACGGAACAGCTCTCGGTAAGCCGCCGTCTCCTCCATCGTGGTCTTCCAGGGCTTCTGGGCGATCAGCATCAGGCCGTACCCCAACGTCGCCATGATCTTCGCCGACTCCGGCGAGACCGCAGACGCGTACGTCCGCCCGCGGAACGTCGTGACCGCGGGCGGGTGCAACTCCGCCCGGGGCTGCCTGTACAGGTCCCCGTCGAACTTGATCGCCCCCGTCTCCAGCGACTCCGAGATCGCCGTTGCGTACTCCACGAAACGCTGACGCGACTCCCCCATCTCCAGCCGGAAGTTGTCGAACTCGATGGAGCCCAGCCCGCGACCCAGGCCCATCACCACCCGGCCACCGGACACCGAGTCCAACCAGGCGATCTCCTCGGCCACCCGGACCGGGTCGTGCCAGGGCAGCACCATCACCATCGTGCCCAACCGGGCCCGCGTGGTGCGCCCGGCCATGTAGGTCAGGAACTGCGCCGGGTTCGGCATCATGTGATACCGCGTGAAGTGGTGCTCGGCCGTCCAGATGGACTCGAACCCGCGCTGCTCCGCCTCATCCGCGAGGGCGAGCTGGTCCCGGAGCACGGCGTGATCGTCGCGCCCCGGTTCCAGCCCCTGGAAGAACACACCCATTCCGACGTGCACGACGACCTCCCCAACCCGTTTCTATGTGGAATTTCTAGCACAGCATCGAAAAGAGGTCGACCCCGCGGTTCAGGACGAGGACTGCGCGGCGAGGTCCACCGCGGCCTGGTCGCCGGCGAAGTCGAACACGGCGTCGGCGCCCCGCCCGCGGGTCAGCTCGAGAACCGCGGCGGTCGTGTCCTCTCCGGCGAGCAGGGCGACATCCGCACCGTGCCGCTCCGCCGAGGCCAGCCGCTCCTTGCGGACGTCCACCGCGACGATGCGCGCCGCCGTCGTCGCCCGCAGGATCTGGACGGCGACGTGGCCGAGCCCGCCGACCCCGACCACGAGCGCGGTCGCGTCCGGTCGGAGGCGGTCGGCGGCGCTGCGGATCGCGTGCATCGGGGTCATCCCGGCGTCTGCCAGCGGCGCGGCGAGGACCGGGTCCAGGTCCCCGATGGGGACGACGTGCCGGGCCGGGACCCGCACGTACTCGGCCATCCCACCGTCGGGCCCGAGGCCCGGACACAGCGGCTGGGCGACCCGTCCCGAGGCTTCGCAGACGTTCTCCTCCCCCGCGACGCAGGAGCGGCAGGTGCCGCAGGACCAGCAGAGGTAGACGACGACCCCCGTCCCCTCCGCCGGCCCGGTGGCCGGGTCGACGGCGGCGCCGGTCTCGACGATCGTGCCTGCGATCTCGTGGCCCAGGGTCAGCGGCGTCGGGAACGGCAGCTCGGGCATGTGTGTGACGTGCACGTCCGAGTGGCAGATCCCCGCGCCGCCGACGCGCAGGAGCACGTCCTCGGGGCCGACTCGCGGCACCGGGACCTCCACGACCTCGACCCGTGTCGGCTCGACCAACCGGACCGCCCTCATCCCGACACCACCTTCCGGTAGGCGTCGACGACCGGGGCGAGCTCGTCCGGGGTCGCGCCGTGCATGAGGACGCCGGTGGCGCCCTGGTCCAGCTGGGCCCGGACGGCGCGGGCGCACTGCTCGGCGGTGCCGTACGCGGCCGTGCCCGTCCACTCGTCGGGCAGGATCGACGCGATGTGCTCTAGCTGGTCCGCCGTGGCGACCTGGTCGATCACCTCCCGCCCGAACGAGGCCACGACCGTGTCGGACCGGAACCGCGCCAGCACGGCCGGGTCCCATCCGTTGGCCTTCACCAGGCCCTCGCCGTAGCCGGGGAGCTGCAAGTAGGTGGCGAGGCGTGCGGTGACCTTCTTCAGCAGCGCGTCCGGCGCCACGTCGCCGCAGACGGTCGCGTAGACCGACCAGATCTCGATCGCGCCCGGATCGCGCCCGGCCTGCTCCGCCGCCCGGCGGATGTCCGCCGCACAGCGTTGGACGGCCTCGTCGGTGAAGAACGTGTGCAGCACGACCTGGTCGAACGCCCGACCGGCGAGCGCGCAGGTCTTCGGCCCCCAGGCCGTGAGCCCGAGCCTGACGTCCTCGTCGAACGAGGCGTCCAGCAGGCGCAGCACGTCGTAGCGGCCCGCGGGCCCGTCGTGCCCGACGATCGTCTCGCCGTGCCAGAGCCGACGCATGAGACCGGCGAAGTCCTCGAGCTGGGCGATGGTCGCGACCGGCAGGCCGAGCATGTCCATCAGCGGCTTGATCCCGCGCCCGAGCCCCAGGGTGAACCGGCCGCCGGTGAGCCGGTGCATGGTGGTGGCGTAGGAGCCGGTGATCACCGGGTGCCGGGTCGAGTGGTTCGTCGCCGCGGTGGCGATCGCGATCGACTCCGAGACCGCTCCGGCGGCGCCGGACAGGCTTGCCGCCTCCTTGACGTTCCAGCGCTCCCCGATGAACGCCGCCCCGAGCCCGATCTCCTCGGCCCGGCGGATCTCGTGCACGAGCTCCCGCGGCGACTCGGCGTGTCCGGCGAGGGTGTAGAACCCCAGCTCGGGGAGCTGCGGCTTGCTGCCGGGGGTGTCCATCAGCCCTCCAACAGCGCGAGTGCACCGCAGTCGTCGATGTGCGCCGCGTGGCGCGCCGCCATCGTGGTGAACATGGCGTCCGCCTCAGGCGAGCGCTCGGTACCGACCGACGCCACGACCGAGATGACGAACCCGGCGAGCGAGTTGACCTTGTACTCCGCGAGGCACTGCTCCCACGGGTAGTCGGAGACACCGCCGCGCACCAGCGCGTCGTGGTAGCCCTGCAGCAGGTCCTGCTCGTGCTCCCGGCGCAGCTCGGTGGTCAGGCTCGCGCCGATGAAGTAGCTCGCGTCGACCGGCCCGGAGGCCAGCGTCACGCTCTGCCAGTCGACGACCGCGACGGGAACCTGTCCACCGCCCGCGTCGAAGAGCAGGTTGTCCAGCCGGAAGTCGCTGTGCCATAGGCATCGCGGCTCGGCGAGGTGCTCCACCCACCGGCTCGCGGCACCCCCGGCGAGGCCCTCGGCCACCGCCCCGGTCGTGTCGTCGACAAGCTCGGCGTACCGCTCGCGGAACACCTGCTGGGCCTGTGGGAGCCCCGCACACATCTGTCGCCAGACCGTGACGCCGCTGGTCAACCATTCGTGGCCGGACAGCGCCGGATCACGCCAGGAGCCGGCGTGCAGCGCGGCCGCCTGCTCGAGAGCCGCGGCGGCCCGCTCGACGTCGCAGCCGGTGAGCTGCGAGGCCTCCGCCGCGGGGGTCAGGTCCTCCAGCAGCAGGCAGAACTCCTGCCCGTCCGCGGAGACGGAGGCGTGGTAGCACTCGGGCGTCCTGACCGGCAGGTCGCCCGCGATCTGTGAGTAGAAGGCCACCTCGCGGCTGTAGCAGCCGAGCGAGGCCGCGAAGGCGCGGCTCGCCTCGTCCACGGCGGGGACCTTGGCGACGATCCGGCGTGACACCTCGCTGCCACCGGTGTGCTCGACGTCCAGGAGGTAGGTGGCGCCGAGCTGACCGGAGCCGATCCGGGTCGCGGACACCGAGGTCACACAGTCGTCGCCCGCGAGCCGGTTCGAGGCGCGTAGGGCGTCGGTCAGCCAGGCCGGGGTGATGTCGTCGGGGCGGGCGACCTGCACGGAGGGGGCGGACATGGTTCTCCTTCGTCGGCGGTGACGGGGGACGGAGGGACTCAGGGTGCGGTGCTCGCGGCCGCCGGCCGGACGGCGAGGTGGCGCTGCAGGAACGCGAGCTGGTGGGCGACGGCCGCCTCGTGCCACGGCCTGCCGGGATAGATGTCGAAATGGTCGCAGGGGTAGTGCCGGACCTCGGACCGCTCCGCGCGTCCGGCCGCCGCCAGGGCGGGGGCAGGCGGGGCGCTCTGGTCGAGATCGGCGATCTGCACCAGCAGCGGCCCGGTGATCCGACGAGCCGCGCGGCCGGGGCGATAGGTGGGCAACCGGAGGAAGGCGCGCGCCGCGACCTCATTGCGCCAGGTCGGGCCGGCGATGGCCGTGTACCCGTCGTAGGCGCCCGGCGCGGTGAGGGCCGAGAGGGTGCCCGGCGCCCCTGCGAGCGGAACGGTGGAGGGAGGCTTCCCGACCGCGGAGCCCACGACGTCCCGCAGGCCGGCGACGGTGGTGCGCAGAGCCCCGGCGACTCCCTCTCGGCGGAGGATGGCCAGCGCCGCGGCGACGCCGTCGGTGAGCGGGGTGAGCGCGATCGTGGCCGCGATCCGCGGGTCCGCGGCGGCGATCTCGAACACGTGGCCGCCCGCGAACGACACCCCCCACACCACGATGCGGTCGGGGTCCACGCCCGCCAGCCCGCGGGCGGTGGCCACGGCGGCGCGGTAGTCGGCAAGCTGCGCAACGACGTCTGCCACCTGCCGGGGCTCCCCCGCGCTGGCACCGAAGCCGCGGTAGTCGAAGGCCAGGACGTCCAGGCCCGCGGCGGCGAGCCGCTCGGCGAAGCCCTCGAGCCCGGTGTCCCGGGTAGCACCGAAGCCGTGCGCCATCACCACGCACGGACAGCCCGAAGGGCCAGCGAAGGCGGGTCCCACGCCGGGGTAGTGCCAGGCCGCGCAGGCCACGCCCTGGGAGTCGAAGGTCAGGTCGCTGCGAGTCACGAGGTCGATCCCGTCGTCGGGCCGTAGAGCGCGGCGGTCCAGACGGCGACCAGCGCGTCGAGGGCGCTGGCGATCCGGGCCGGGCCCGCGCCGGTACGGCTGAGGCGTTCGAAGGTGCGTTCGTTGGCCGCGAGGAGGATCGCGACCAGGTCGGCGGCGGGTGGGCCGGGCGGGGCGAGGCCCGCCGCTCGGTGCGCGTCGACCCGGGTGGCGATCGGCGCGACGAACCGGTCGATCCAGGCGTCCCACAGCTCGCGGACGGCCGGGTCACCGCCACGGGCGTCGAGCATGGCCAGGATGAGTCCCTGGTGGTCCCGCCAGGACTCCCAGGCCGACCGCATGGCCTGTCGCACCCCGTCCGCCGGGTCGCCGGCCGCGTCGAGCAGGCCGACCGCGCCGCCCACCATCTCCGAGAACACGTCACCGAGCAGAGCGGTCACGACCGCGCCTTTGCTGGCGAAGTAGAAGTAGAAGCCGGAGCGGGCGACACCCGCCGCGGAGGCGATGTCCCCCACGGAGATCTCGGCGAGCGACCGCTCCCGGAGCAGGTCCTCGGTGGCGGCCAGGATGAGCAGCCTGCGCTCCTCCCCGACCGGCCGGCGCCTGCGGCGCTCGGGGAGCTGGGGCAAGGGGGTGACCTCACCCATCGGTCACACCGGCTGCGCGACGCGGGCGCGTCCGGCCAGCGCCACCGGGCCCTCGCGCCGCGCCCGCGCGAGGCCGGCCGCCAGCTCCTTCGTGCGCATCTCGTGGTCGTAGACGAAGTAGTCGACCTGCTGAGTGTGCCGCGGCCGGTCGGCGAAGTGGCCCGTGTACCTGCGCTCGTCCTCGGCGATGATCCGCTCCATGTCCGCGAGCGCGGGCGGACGGTACGTACCCGCGAAGTAGGCGGCCAGCAGGCGGGACTGGCACTCGACGAACGGGAACAGCGTCGGCAGCGCCTGGGCGAACCCGACGAAGGCCAGGTCGTCGATCCCCGGCCGGAGGATCCGCTTGTACAGCGACAACCGGTTGTCCGGGGCGCTGAGGAACTCCGGGTCGAAGAACGGGAAGGTGATGTTGTAGCCGGTTGCGTAGATGATCACGTCGAACGTGGCGGAGCTGCCGTCGACGAAGTGCACGCGCCGCCCGTCCAGCCGCTCGACGTTCGGCTTCACCGAGGCGTCCCCGGAGCCGAGACGCAGCAACAGCTCGCTCGACATCGTGGGGTGGGCCTCGAGGAAGTTGTGGTCGGGTCGGGGCAGCCCGTAGTGCTCCGGCTTGCCCGAGATCAGGATGGGCAGCTTACGGACGAGCGCGCGCTGGATCCCGCCGGGGATCTGCGGAATCGTGCGTGCCAGCCGGTCCCCCGGCATCCCGAACATGTACTTCGGGACCACCCAGGCGCCGGAGCGCGTGGACATCACCACCGTGTTGCGGTGCGAGCGCTGGGACAACTCGCTCACGACGTCCGCGGCCGAGTTGCCGATGCCCACCACCAGGATCCGCTTGTCGTGCAGGTCCAACGGATGGCTCGGATCGACGTAGTGGTGCGAGTGGATCGTCTCGCCGGTGAACTCACCGGGGAAGTCCGGGAAGCGCGGGTCCCAGTGGTGTCCATTGGCGACCACGAGGGCGTCGAACGGGCGCTGTTCGCCGTCCTCGGTGCGCAGCAGCCAGCCGCCACCCGGTAGCCGCTGCGCGTGCTCGACCCCGGTGCGGAAGTGGATCCGCTCCAGCAGGCCGAAGGCCTCGGCGTAGTCGTCGAGGTAGGACTTGATGTGGCTGTGGTGCGGGAAGTCCGGGTAGTGCGAGGGCATCGGGAAGTCCTTGAAGGAGAGACGCTCCTTCGAGGTGTCGATGTGCAGCGAGCGGTAGGCACTGGAATGCCCGTTGGGATTGCCGAACGCCCAGTTGCCGCCGATGCGGTCCGAGCTCTCGAAGCACTCGTACGGGACGCCGTAGTCGCCGAGCATCTTGCCGGCGGTGAGTCCGCTGATCCCGGCGCCGATGATCGCGACGCTCGGTGGGGTGTGGGTCATGAAGGCTCCGTGCCTCTTCGCGCGGTGTGTGACCTGCCTGACGAGTTGAAGAGAGATTAGAGAAGCCTTCGACAGGTGTCAACGCAAGTCGACAGGCGTCGATCCACCCGGGGCTCTCGTTGTCGACCGCTTCCGTTTAATCTAGGTTTGATTGTTACCCATCGCTGACATTGAGAGGTACCGATGGACGTTCAAGGACTGCGCTGCCTGGTCACGGGCACGGCCTCGGGGATCGGCGACGCGGTCGCCCGCCGGCTGATCGACGACGGCGCCGAGGTGATCAGCCTCGACCGCAACAAGCCCTCGGCGGACGTCGCGCAGCACGTGGAGGTCGATCTCTCCGACCCGGCCAGCATCGACTCAGCCCTCGCCCAGGTCGACGGCACGTTCGACGCGCTCGCCAACGTCGCCGGGATCCCCGGCACCGCCCCCGCCGACCTGGTCTTCAAGGTGAACTTCCTCGGCATGCGGCATCTGACCGAGGCCAGCCTGGAGCGCTTCAACCCGGGCGGCTCGATCGTCGTCGTGTCGTCCACGGCGGGCTTCCAGTGGGCCCAGCGACTCGAGGCGCTGCGGGAGGTCGTCGCCACCGAGTCGTTCGAGGAGGGTGCGGCGTGGTTCGCCGCCCATCCCCAGCAGGGGAACGCCTACAACTTCTCGAAGGAGGCGGCCACGGTCTACTCGATGGCGATGGGTGGCGCCGTCCGCGAGATGAACGAGCTGCGGATCAACGCCGTTCTCCCGGGGCCCGTCGAGACCCCGATCCTGGCCGACTTCGAGTCCAGCATGGGCAAGGAGACCCTCGACGGTGTCAAGGCGTTCCTCGGCAGGCACGCCGAGCCGGACGACATCGCCCGCGTGATCGTGTTCCTCGCCTCGCGTGACTCCCGGTGGGTCAACGGCACCACCCTCATCGCCGACGGCGGCATCAGCGGTGCCGTCCTCGCCGGGTTGGTGCCCGCACCCGAGATCTGATCCCGCGGCGACACTCCGTCGGGTGACACATCGACCGCGCCTCATCTTCGTGAGGAGAGAGGAATCGGCATGTTCACCCCCCGGAGGGGTCGACGGTCCTGGCCTAGGGGTCCCCGTCCACGTGAACCTGGAGCGGACGGCTCCGGTCGCCTACGACGAGATGCCGGACCTCGTCCGCCGCCACTTCGGCGGCTGAGAGACCCCGTCACGGGGTCCTGGGGGCAGGACTGGGGCCGTGACGGCAGTGGGGCCGGGGTGGTAGGTGCGGGGCGCGCCCACCACCCCGGCGTCGGAAGAGCTGCGGTGAGCACCGACGGATTGCGCCGGGAACGGCGGGGGCGAGCCGAATGGTTGCACCTCGACCGGCCTGCACCGGGCTGTGCGCCGAGATCGTCCCCGCGGGCGAGGTGGTCGCCGCGGTCGGTCGGCTCGCCGAACATCGGCCCGGCGCAGCCCGCTCACGCGGGCCGCGGTGAAAGGGTTGCTCGACCGCCGACCGGGACTCGACCGCGAGGCGGCGCCGCAGGCCGAACTGGACGCCACGCTCGCCCACACAGGGCCGGCCGACTGACGAGAAGGTGGGAACGCCTTCCTCGAACGCCGGTCCGGCTTCCCGGGACGCTGACCGGTCCTCAGGCCGAGCGCTCCCCCGCCTCCGCACGTTCGACGAACCGCAGGACCGTCGAGGCCACCAGAGCGGGATCGTCGGGCATCGGGACGTGCCCCACCCCGGGCAGTCGCACCACCTCGGCTCCCGCCAGTGACTCGAGCATCGGGAGCCCGTAGCGCTCGTACGGCAGCATGCGGTCGTGCTCGCCCCAGGCCAGCAGGACCGGACACGACGGCCGGAAGGGGGCGATCGCCCCGTGCTCCCGGGCACCCCCGAGCAGGGCGGGCAACACCGAGCACCCGAGAAGGTCGTCCACGAGATCGCCGACCTCTGCGGCCGGCAGCCGTTCGGGGTGTTCGGACACGAGCCGCAGGAGCACCCTCCGCAGTGGTGCGACCTCGAGGATCCGGCGGAGCCCGGGGAGTGAGCCGAGCAGACCCGCGGCGCGGAACGTCAGCAGGAGCCGGGTGAGGTCCCGAGGGGTCCGCCACGCTCCCGCCGGTGACAGACCGACCACGGATCGGGCGCGGCCTCGCCGAGCCAGCTCGAGTGCGACCCAGCCGCCCAGCGAGTTGCCCACCACATGCGCCGTCGGGCAGCCGAGCCGGTCCATGGCCTCCTCCACGCCGTCGACCAGCGCGGGGACCACCCGCTCGGGCGCGACCGCGAGCGCGGCGCCGCCGTGGTGCCCGGCCAAGGTGGGGGCCACGACCCGGTGGCGCGCCTCGAGCGAGGGAAGCACGGAGCGCCACGCCCGCCAGGATGATGTGGCCCCGTGCAGGAGGACGAGCGGCGCGCCCGTGCCGCCGACGTGGGTCTGCTCGGTCCTCTCGGTCATCCGGCCTGCCAGGGTGTGCGGTGCCTACCGGCGATCCGTGGGCCGGGACACACCTCCCTCATCGACCGTCCCCGCGCCACCACGGACAACGGCAATGCGCAGCCGAGCCCCAGGACGACGAGAGCGAGCAGGAGCATCCAGCCGCCGGGGACGCCGAGCCGGATCGACACCGCGAACCAGGCACAGGCCACCACGACGCCAAGGACACAGACCCCGAGCATCGCACGCTCCCGGAGGAGCTCCGCCTGCGTTGCCCGCCTGCGCGCCCTCACCGCTTCCTCCGGCCCGCCACGCTGCGGGCCAGCCCGCTCATGCCCTCGGCCCTCCCGCCACGTAGATGACCTGGCCCGACACGAACCCGGACCGCTCGTCGACGAGGAAGGAGACCGTGTGGGCAATGTCCTCCGGCTGCCCGGCCCGGGCGACCGGGACGGCCGCCGCCCGCTTCGCGACGTAGGAGTCCAAGTCCTCGCCGAGGCGTTCGGCGGTGGCCTTGGTCATGTCGCTGGCGATGAACCCCGGCGCGATGCAGTTCGCTGTGACACCGAACCTGCCCAGCTCGATCGCGTGTGTCTTCGTGAAGCCCTGCAGACCCGCCTTGGCCGTGGAGTAGTTCGCCTGCCCGCGGTTGCCCAGCGCGGACGTCGACGACAGGTTGACGATCCGACCCCACTTCGCGTCCACCATGTGCTTCTGTGCAGTCCTGGTCATGAGGAACGACCCCTTCAGGTGCACCCCCATGACGGCGTCCCAGTCGCCCTCGGTCATCTTGAACAGCAGGTTGTCCCGGGTGATCCCGGCGTTGTTCACCAGGACCGTGGGTGGACCCAGCTCCTGCACCACCCGTTCGACGGCGGGCTCGACCGCCGAGGGGTCCGAGACGTCCGCACCCACTCCGATCGCCGTGCCGCCGGCGGCGATGATCGCGTCCGCGCTGGCCTCGGCCGTCGGCTCCGCCAGGTCGATCACCGCGACCCGCAGGCCGTCCTCGGCCAGCCGCCGTGCGGTCGCCGCGCCGAGTCCGCGCGCGGCGCCGGTCAGGATCGCGACCCTGGTCCCGCTCATGTCGTCTCCTCCAGTTCGTCCTCGTACCGCACGCGGCTCTCAGACCGCTGCGACCACGCGTCGGTCGACCAGACCCGCGATCTCGGCCGCGGCCAGTCCGAGTACCTCGGCCAGCACCTGCTCGGTGTCCGCGCCCAGCCGGGGCGGGGCGCCCGCCGCACCGTGCTTGCCGTTCCACCGCAGCGGCGAGCGCCCGGTGATCAGGGAGCCCTGCCCTGGCATGTCAATGTCGGCGAGCACGGGGTGCGCGCCCGTCCGGTGTGCCGTGACGACATCCGTCATCCCCTGGTAGCGGCCCCACAACACGCGCGCGCCCTCCAGCTCGTCCCGCACCTGCTTGACGTCCCGGGCCGCGAACCACGGGCGCAGCACAGCGGCGATGGTCTCCCGCAGCCGGTACCGCTCGGCCTCCAGGTCGAGGTCGGCGTCCAGGGCCTGCTCCAGCGCCGCGAAGACCTCGCGGGTGCCGGTCACCGACGTCAGCGCCGCCCACTGCCCCTCGGTCAGCGCGACCACCATCACCCGCTCGCCGTCCGAGCAGGCGAAGTCCACCCCGAAGCTGCCGTAGACGTGGTTGCCGTGCCGGGGGCGTTCGTGTCCCCGGTCCGCCGCCTCCGCCAACCAGCCGAGGTTGGCCACCCCGGCGAGAGCCACATCGGACAGAGCCAGCTCGACGTAGGCGCCGCGACCGCTGCGGGCACGGTCGTGCAGCGCCGCGAGCACCGCCGTCGAGACGCTGAGCCCGGTGACGAGGTCCCAGGCGGGGAGCACGTGATTGACCGGCGCGCCCCCCTCCTCCGCTCCCGTGATCTGCGGGATGCCGACCTCGGCGTTCACGGTGTAGTCGACCGCGGGGCGGCCGTCCGGGTAACCCTGGACCCGCACGTGCACCAAATCCGGACGGCGCGCGGTGAGGACCTCGTTGGCCATCCACCGCCTGCCCACCACGTTGTCGATCAACACGCCGCGGTCCGGGCCGGGGGCGGCGATCAGCGCGGTGACGATCTCGCGCCCTTCGTCCGAGCGCAGGTCCACCGCCACCGAGCGCTTGCCCTTGTTCAGCGAGGCCCAGTAGAAGCTGTCCCCGTCCGGCGCCAACGGCCAGCGCAGGTGGTCCGAGCCACCGCCGACCGGGTCGATCCGGATGACGTCGGCACCGAGCTGTCCCAGGGTCATGCCACCGGTCGGGCCCGCGACGAAGCTCGCGCACTCGACGACGGTCAGCCCGGCGAGCGGGCGAGCGGCGCTCACGCGACCTTCTCGAACACGGCGGCCAGGCCCTGGCCACCGCCGATGCACATCGTCTCGACGCCGTAGCGGGCGTCCCGACGGACCATCTCGCGGCTCAGGGTGGCCAGGATCCGGCCGCCCGTCGCGCCGACGGGGTGGCCGAGGGAGATCCCGGAACCGTGCACCTTGAGCCGGTCGAAGTCCGAGGGCGTGAACCCCCACTCGCGGGTGCAGGCGAGCACCTGCGCGGCGAACGCCTCGTTCAGCTCCACGAGGTCGATGTCCTTCAGCGCGAGCTCGGCGTTGTCCAGAGCGCGTCCCACCGCCGGGACCGGCCCGATGCCCATGGTCCGGGGCGGCACCCCGCCGACCCCCCACGACACGAGCCGGACGAGGGGGCGCAGCCTCAGCTCGGCCGCCTTCTCCGCGCTGGTGACCACGCAGACCGCCGCGCCGTCGTTCTGGCCCGACGCGTTACCCGCGGTGACCGTGGCCTCGGGGTCGTCCTTGCCGAGCACCGGTCGCAGCCCGCCGAGCCTCTCGACCGACGAGTCCGGGCGGATGTGCTCGTCGGTGTCGACGACGACCTCGCCCTTCCGGGTCCGGACGGTGACCGGCACGATCTCCTCGGCGAACAGCCCCGCCTCGCGCGCGGCGGCCGCGCGCCGGTGGCTGCGCACCGCGTACTCGTCCTGCTCCTCGCGGGGGATCGAGTACTCGCGCCGGAGGTTCTCCGCGGTCTCGAGCATCCCGCCCGGCACGGGGTGGTGGTCCCCGCCTGCGCGCATTCGGCCGGTGGACAGCGAGTCGTGCAGCATCACCCCGGGGCCGGCCTTGGACCCCCAGCGCAGGGACGTCGAGTAGAACGGCGCGTTGCTCATCGACTCCGCCCCGCCCGCGAGCACGACCTGCGAGGCCCCGGCCTGGATCTGCATCGCTGCGTAGATGACGGCCTGCAGCCCGGAACCGCAGCGCCGGTCGATCTGCAGGCCCGACGCGGTGGCCGGGAGACCGGCGTCCAACGCCGCAACCCGACCCAGGGCCGGCGCATCCACGTCGGGTAGCAGTTCCCGAGCAGGACGTCGTCTACGGACTCGGGCGGCAACCCGGTCCACTCGACCAGGGCCGCGATCACGGTGGACGCGAGCCGGTGGGCGGGCACGTCCCGCAACGAGCCGCCGAAGCCTCCCACGGCGGTTCGGAGCGGTTCGCAGATCACGGCGTCGAGCACCGTGGGCCTCCTCGGTGTCGGGCCCGCGGGCGGGCCGGGCGGTGAGCCGCCCGCGGGTGTCGGTCAGAAGAAGCGCCGCAGCAGCTTCATCTTCGTGTCGGTGTAGGGCGGGTACAGGAGGGCCGGGTCCGGCTTCGCGGGCTTGGCCAGCACCGCCTTGCGGTGGCTGAGCGCCTGGAAGCCCCACTCGCCGTGGTAGGCGCCCATCCCGCTGGCGCCCACCCCGCCGAACGGGAGCTGCGGCACCAGGCAGTGGAACGCCAGGTGGTTGATCACGACGCCGCCGGAGCTGGTCTCGGCCAGAACCCGCTCCTTCGTGGCACCGGACCCGGTGAACAGGTACAGGCCCAGCGGCTTGGGCCGGGCATTGACGAACGCGAGCGCCGAGTCGAGCGAGTCGACCGTGAGCACCGGCAGGACGGGGCCGAAGATCTCCTCCCCCATCAGCGCCGATTCCGGGGACGGATCCAGCACGACGGTCGGCTCGATCGCGACGGCCTCGTCGTCCGAGCCGCCGCCGAGCACGACGGACCCGCCGTGGTCGCTCAGCAGGCCGGTCAGCCGCGCGAACTGGCGCGCGTTGACGATGCGCTGGGCGGCCGGCTCGCCGTTCTGGAACTCCTCGACCGTGCGTCGGATGCCGTCGACGAGCCGGTCCCTGACGGCCGCCTCGACGAGCACGTAGTCCGGTGCGATGCAGGTCTGGCCGGAGTTGAGCAGCTTGACCCACGCGATGCGCCGCGCCGCCACCTCCACGTCCGCGTCGGCGGTGACGATGACCGGGCTCTTCCCGCCGAGCTCGAGGACGACCGGCGTGAGGTGGGCCGCCGCAGCCTCCATCACCCGCTTGCCGATCTCCGTCCCGCCGGTGAAGAAGGCCAGGTCGATGCCCTGGGCGAGGACAGCCTGGGTCACCGCGGCATCGCCCTCCAGTACCGCGACCGCCTCCGGATCGAGGTACTGCGGGATCAGTTGGGCGAGCAGGGCCGAGGTTGCCGGGGCGTGCTCCGAGGGCTTCACCACGGCGGTGTTGCCCGCCGCGACGGCAGCGATCAGCGGGCCGATTGTGAGGTAGACCGGGTAGTTCCAGGGACCGATCACCAACACCGTGCCGAGGGGCTCGTACAGGTAGAACGCCTTGCCGGGCAGCATGCTCAGCGGCAACCCGGTCCGCCGCCTGCGCATCCAGCGCTTGAGGTGCTTGCGGGCGTACTCGGCCTCCGCGGTGGTCGAGGCGAAGTCGCCGAGCCAGGCGTAGTGCGCGGGCCTACCCAGGTCCGCCGACAGCGCCGCGGCCAGATCGGGCTCGCGCTCCCGCACGAGCCTGGTGATGCCCTCGAGCTGGCGCAGTCGCCACTGAAGCGACCGGGTCCGCCCCGAGGCGAACGTGCGCCGCAGCCGCGCCACGACACTCGCCGCATCGGTGGCGGCGGCGCTGTCGACCACCACAGGTTCCGGTGTCACTGACGTCATCTCGCCCACCCTTCCGACGGTCTCCTCGCCGAGACCTGGGTTAATCTAGATTAAAACCGTGACGCCCGGCAACCCGGGGGCAGAGGGGCAGGCCGAGCAGCTTCACCGCCGCGACAGCTCCGCCGACAGGCTGCACGAAGGTCAGCAGTGGGGTGCCGCCCTCCATCTGCACCACGTGCACCCGATCAGCCCGACGAACGGGAGGATCAGGCCCACGCGCACACCGCTTCGTCCTGCTCCCCATCACACACGCTCCGTCTAGCCGGCAGCGTTGGTGACCCGTAACAGGAATTGGTGTCGGGGCGGCTTCGGCGCTGAACGTGAGAACGCGAACCGCCCCCAGCCGAGTGGCCAGGGGCGGCGAGCGGTGGTTCTCGGGTGGTCGGCGATCAGCCGACCGGGTTGCTGCCAGGCACAGCCCCGTCGAGGTCGACGATCTCCGCCCAGCGGTCCCCCACCTGCTCGATCGTCGGCACCTCGGCGAACGCGACGCCCTTGCTCTGGAACTGGCGGACGCGGTGCACCTGCCCGCCACCGGCGACGAGGACCGAGCCGGTCTCGGTGCACTCGTCCGCCAACAGGTAGCCGACGACGGGGGCGACGTGGTCCGGCGTCAGCTTGGCCAGCATCTCCGGCGGCGCGATGTCCTCGGTCATCCGCGTGGCCGCCATTGGCGCGATCGCGTTGGCGAGGACGTTGTACTTCCTGCCCTCGATCGCCAGCGTGTTGATCAGGCCGATCAGCCCGCCCTTGGCCGCACCGTAGTTCGCCTGCCCGAAGTTGCCGTAGATCCCCGAGGTCGAGGTCGCGACCACGATGCGTCCGTGCCCCTGCTCGCGGAAGTGCGGCCAGGCGGCGTGAAGGACGTGGAAGCCGCCGTAGAGATGCACCTGCTGGACGGCGTTCCAGTCGTCCGCCGTCATCTTGTGGAACGCCTTGTCCCGCAGGATTCCGGCGTTCGACACGATGCCGTCGATCCGTCCGAAGGCGTCCAGCGCCGAACCGACGACGGCCTTGCCGCCCTCCTCCGTCGCGACGCTGTCGTAGTTCGCGACCGCCTCGCCGCCCGCATCCTTGATCTCCGCGACAACCGCGTCCGCAGCCGCCGATCCGCTGCCGCTCCCGTCCCGGGCGCCCCCGAGGTCGTTGACCACGACCTTGGCCCCGGCGGCGGCCAGCACCAGTGAGTACTGCCGGCCGAGACCGTTGCCGGCCCCGGTCACCGCGATGACGCGCCCCTCGACTCCAGCCATGCTCGTCCGAACTCCCTCTCCGTCGATCTCGATCAGTGACCCGTGAACCTCGGCGCGCGGCGCTCGAGGACGGCGGCAAGGCCCTCGCGGCTGTCCGCGGTGCCGGACAGCTCGGACACCGTCCTGGCCTCCTCCGGCAGCTGAGCCTCGACCCGGTTACCCAGACCCGACCACACCAGCCGCTTCACCGCGCCCAACGCCCGCGGCGCACCCGCGGCGATCGTGCGGGCGACCGCGGTGGCCTCCTCCTGCAGGACCTCGTCCGGGACGACGCGGGTGATCAGCCCGATCTCCAGCGCCTCCGCGGCCGACAGTGTGGGGTTGAGCAGCAGGATCTCCAACGCCTTGCGCAGCCCGACGAGCTGCGGGAGCGTCGCCGACGACCCCGCGTCGGGCGCCATTCCCACGCGCGCGGCACCGGACATGAACTTCGCCGACTCCGCGGCAATCACGATGTCGCTGGCACACACCAGGCCGAGACCACCGCCACCGGCGGCGTAGCCGTGCACGGCGGTGATCACCGGAACCGGCAGGTTGAGCAGCGCCTGGGCGACGTTCTGCAGCCAGGCCGTGGCCTCCCGCAGGTAGTCCGGCAGCGCTTCGCCCTTGCTCGCGAACGTCTTGACGTCCCCACCCGCACAGAAGTTCGGTCCCTCACCGGTCAGCAACAGGGCGCGCAGGCCCGGCTGACCGGTGGCCGTCATGACGCCGTCGTAGAGCGCGCGCAGGAACGGGACGTTCATCCCGTTGCTCGCCTCCGGCCGGTTGAGCCGGAGGTGCCCGACCCCTTCGTCGTTTAGGTTGAGCAGGACCAAGCCGCTCTCGATCAGCTTCACGAACGTTCCCTCCCCGTGAACCGGCCGATGCCCGCGCCGGCACGCTCCCCGCCCAGATGGGCCAGGGTCGACTCGACCTCCATGGCGAGGCCGTCGGTCAGCGAGCCGCGCAGGCCCGCGCGGACGAGATGCTTGATCCTCGCCAGCGCGTCGCGGTCCTTGGCCGCCAGGTTGGCCACGACGTCCTCGACGGCGGTCTCGAACTCCTCCGGCGGTGCCGAGCGGTAGACCAAGCCCCAGTCGGCGGCCCGGGCACCGGTCAACCGGTCCCCGAGCAGGATGTGACCCATGGCTCGGGGTACGCCGAGAATGCGGGGCAGCCGCTGCGAGCCGCCTCCCCCGGGGATCATGCCGAAGTTGGCGTGGTTGTCCGCCAGGACCGCATCGTCCCGGACGATGGCGACGTCCACCGACTGGATCAGCTCGAACCCACCTGCCATCGCGTAGCCCTCGACCGCCGCCACCACCGGAACGGGGAGCTCGGCGATCAGCTCACAGGCACCGACGAACGTCTCGAAGAGCGGCCGCAGCGCCTCGGGGCCCTCCTCGCGCAACCGAGCCACCTCGTGGAAGTCCCCGCCGGTGCAGAAGTCGCCCCCGGCACCCCGGATGACGACGACCTCCGCGGTCTCGGCGGCCTCGGCGAGCCGGTCCCGCAACGCCGCCGCGAGCTCGATCGTGATCGCGTTGCGGGCCCCGGGCCGATTGAGCGTGACATGGGCGACCCGGCCACCGCCCGCCGTCGAGTAGGCCAGCAGCACCGGCTCGGTCACGTGTTGTCCTCCCGCCAGCGGTCCGCCGACGGATCGAGCAGCTTGGCCAGGTGCCCCTCGGGCAGCCAGACCAGTGTCTCCAGCTCCAGCGCGTCCAGGTAACGCACCCGCCCCGTCTTCAGGTCCTCCAGGCGCAGCCGCCTGCTGTTGGCCTCCTCGTCGATGCGCACGGAGACCTCGGCGAACTCGTTGCCCACGATGTCGGGCGGGATGTGCATCAGCTCGGACTCCGTCAACTCGCGGTCAGATCAGGAACGACAGCGTCGCTATCGCCCGGGCGTTGTCGACGAGCGAGACCTTCTTGTAGGACATGGCCAGCTCGCCGTCGACGACGCGGAGCCGGTAGGTGTAGCGGCCCGCCCACAGCTCCTTGCTCCGCTCGCGCGACTCCACCAGCACGAAGTTCGCGCCGACGACGGTGTCCCCGTTCTCCTCGGTGCCGAGTATCTCGACGTTGGAGATCACCCGGCGCAGCCGCGAGTGCGGCACCTGGGAGTGCCTGCGGCCGGTCAGGAACTGCCGGATGCGGGTGGCGATCCGGTTCCGGTTGTCGTGCACGATCGACATCTGGGTCATCCGGTCGGCGTCGTCGTCGTTCGCCGGAACCCAGTACAGGGCGTCCGGGGTCCACAGCGACTCCCAGTCCTCGTACCGGTGCTCGTCCGCGTAGCGCGCCTCGCGGTAGAGGAACTGCTCGACGTCCCGGATGTCGAGCGCGGACCCGCCGGCGGGCTGCTCACGCGCAGGACCGACGGTCTCCCCGTGCGGGCCCTCCGGGCCGGTCGTGGTGGTCGGCGTGATGGTGGGCGCCGGCTCCGTGGTGGATGAGGTCATCGGGACCGCCCCTCCGTCATGAGGTGCTTGTAGTGTTGCCAGAAACCGCGCATGCCCGTCTCGTCCGTGGCCGCGCCGATCGTCAGCCCGCGCTCGTCGACCTCCTCGCGACCGACACCGCGCCGGACGTCGAGCCACTCCGGGCGGAGCTCTGCCACGCCGGCCTGATTGCGCTCGTACATCTCGGTGTCGTCCGCGAGGAGCATCCCCGCGGGCCCGACGGACCCGATGCACTGCTGCAGCATGCGCTTGTTCATCTCGGGAGCGCCCTTGAACTGCACCGCCGTGACGTGCTGGACGGTGAGGTCGGCGGCCAGCGGCTGGATCGTGAAGAGCTGAATCTCCGCGATGAACAGGTTCGGGAAGATCATCACGTGCGGGGCGCCCTCGATGAGGATCTCCTCGGCCGCGCTCCCATAGCGCTCGCGCATCGCCCTGGCGTAGTTCGGCACCTTGTCCTCGGTGGTGCCGAACCAGCCCAGCGGGGCGCCGATCCTGCGGAACTCCGGCCGCAGGTCGTTCTCGCTGTGCCCGTTGCCCAGTGCCCGGGTGACGGCGATGGACTTCTCGCCGTACAGTGCACCGATGCCGCTCTCCGCCACGCTGAAGATCGACGCGTGCACGAACTGCGGGTGGTAGCCGTCCGTCTCGTTCTCGGCGAGCAACTTCCAGTTGGCTCGCGCCTTGTGCTTGAGGAAGCCCGCGGTGATCTCGACCTCGCCCTCGGGCGACAGCCGGACCAGGCGGTCGATCTCCCCCTTGGCCTCGCCGAGGTGCTCCTCGAGCGAGGGTCCGTCCTCAGCGAAGCTGCCGAACACGAACCCCTGGTACACGCCCACGCGCGGCACCCGGCCGAGGCCGAGGGACAGCTTGTTCCGGCCGCCGTAGCCCTGGTGGAACGGGTAGCCGAGCATGTCGCCGTTGTTGCGGTAGGTCCACCCGTGGTAGGGGCAGCGGAACGAGCTGGAGTTTCCCGCGGCCGCCTCGCAGACCAGGTTGCCCCGGTGCGCGCAACGGTTGAGGAGCAGGTGCACCTCGCCGTCGGCGGTCCGGGTCATGATCACGTCCTGCGGACCGATGCTCTTGCGCACGTAGTCGTTGGGCTGGGCCACCTCGCTGACATGGCCCACGTACACCCAGGTGCGGTACCAGATCTGCTCCAGCTCGTCGGCGAAGATCGCCGGTGAGGTGTACAGCGACCCGTGCACCCGCTGGGGCTGGATCAGCTGGTCGTACGGGGCCGCGGGTCCGCGGGCCCCGACCGCGCCGGGGGTGCCGGCGGAAAGGTCGGTCAGCGTCACGGTCGGCTCCTCTCGTCCGCCTGGTGGCACACCTCTGCGGCGACCACTGCTTAATTTCCATTAAATGGTACTTGGGGTCGAGGCCCGGGCAACCGCCCCGGGCGCGATCCCTCAGGCGTACAGCCTGCCGACGCTCTCGATCACACAGGCCGGCTTGTCGGACCCCTCGACCTCGAGCGTAGAGGTCACGATGCTCTCGACGAAGCCCTCGGTCTTGCGGACGTCCGTCAGCGTCGAGCTCAGCCGGACCCGCTTTCCCACCGGAACGGGCGCGGGGAAGCGGACCTTGTTGAGGCCGTAGTTGATGCCCACCTTCACGTTCTCGACCGTGTAGAGCTGCGCCTGCAGCGTGGGCAGCAGCGACAGCGTCAGGAATCCGTGGGCGATCGTCCCTCCGAAGGGACCGGACGCGGCCCGCTCCGGGTCCACGTGGATCCACTGGCGGTCACCGGTGGCCTCGGCGAACCGGTCCACCCGCTCCTGGTCGATCTGCACCCACTCGGTCGGACCGAAGGACTCGCCCTTGGCCTCGGCGAGCTCGTCGACGGACGCGAAGATCCTCGGCGTGGTCATTGTCGTTCTCTCCGTTCAGTCCTCGAGGCGCAGTGCCTCGGTCGGGCAGCTGCGCACGGCCTCCTCGAGCTCCGAGCGCCTGCCCTCGTCCGCCTCGGCCTGCAGCAGCTCGAGGGATCCGTCGTCCTGCACCTCGAAGAACTCGGGTGCGATGGACTCGCACAGACCGAGGCCGGTGCACTTGTCGTAGTCCACGACGACTCGCATGCCTTTCCTCCCTAGAGGTTGAGCGTGCACGGCATGGACTTCACGCCGTCCACGAAGTTGCCCACGAGCTGCACGGGCTCGCCGGCCTGGAGATCGGGGACGCGGTGCAGCAACTGGTCGAAGATTGCGCGCAACTGCGTCTTGGCCAGCACGTTGCCCATGCAGAAGTGCGGGCCTCCACCGCCGAAGCCGACGTGCTGGTTCGGAGTCCGCCGCACGTCGAAGGTCATCGGGTCGTCGAACACACGCTCGTCCCGGTTGCCCGAGGCGTAGTACATGACGACCCAGTCGCCCTCGCGGATCTGCTGTCCGTGCAGCTCGACGTCCCGGACGGCGGTCCGGCGGAACGTCATCACCGGGCTGGCCCAGCGCACGAACTCCTCGATCGCGACACCGATCGTGCCGTCGTAGTCCTCCTGCAGGATCTTGCGCTGGTCCGGGAACAGCGTGAGCGCCTGCATCGTCCGGGAGATGGTGTTGCGGGTGGTGTCGTTCCCCGCGACGGACAGCAGCACGAAGAAGGCGGCGATGTCCTCGTCCGTCAGCTTCTCGCCGTCGACCTCGGCCTGCACGAGGTTCGTCATGAGGTCCTCGCGTGGATTCGCCCGGCGATCCTCCGCCAGGTCGATCCCGATGTTGATCAACGTGATGAGCGAGTCGTTCAGCAGCTCGGCCGGCTCCTTGCCCGCGCGGACGTCCTCGTCCGACCAGGAGACCATGCCGTCCGCGGCGTGCGCCGCGGGCATCCTGTGCTCCACGGACAGCCCGCACATCTCGTAGATGGTCCACATGGGCAGCTTGCGGGACACCACGTCCACGAAGTCGCAGTCCCCGGTGTCGATCAGCTCGTCGACGATCCGCCGGGCCTGGTCCTTGATCTGCTCGTCGATGCGCTTGACCTGCTTGGGAGTGAAGGCGGCGCTGACCAGCTTGCGGAGCTTCGTGTGACGAGGAGCGTCCGTGGCGAGGAACGACGACGCCGCCTCGAGGATGTCGTCCGGGACGTCCTCGATCATCACTCCGCGGCCGGAGCAGAAGTCGGCAGGGTTCTTGCTCACCGCCTGAATGTCGGCGTGGCGGGTGACGGCCCAGAAACCGGACCCGTCCTCCTGAGGGAGCATCGAGCCCTCGGCGGGCCGCTGCCAGCTGACGGGACGCTCGTCCCGCAGGAGGCGCAGTCGCTCCTCCCGCTCGGCGGGGGTCAACGCCCAGAACTCGAGAGATCCCACGGACACCGGGTCGTACTCCGGCCGGGTGTGCACCATTGCTGCTCCCTGACGGCGGTGGACTTCAGGCAGTTTTTAACTTCAATTAAGAGAACATCACGACCGCCGCGCCCTGTCAAGCTCGGGTGAGGCAGCATCGGTAGCTTAATCCGGGATCGAAACTGAGGTTCCGCGAGGATCGCACGCAGAGGAGCGAGATGGATCTGGGACACACCGGCGCCCGCGTCGTCGTCACCGGAGCGGGTGCCAACATCGGGCGCGGTATTGCGCACGTCTTCGCACGCGAGGGGGCCCGGGTGCTCGTCGTGGACATCGACGGCGTGCAGGCGGACGCCGTGGCCCGGGAGGCCTCGGAGCTCGGCGCGAAGGACGCGCTCGCCCTGTCGATCGACCTGACGACCGACGGGGCCGGCCACCACGTCGTCGCGCGCACGCTCGAGGCCTGGGGTGGGATCGACGTGCTCGTCAACAACGCGGGCTGGAGCAGGCCCGGCTGGTTCACGGAGCAGACCGACCGGGCCCTCTGGCACCGGACGGTGGACCTGAACCTCCTGGCCGCCGTCGACTGCACCCAGGCCGCGTTGGTCCCGATGCAGGAGGCCCGGCGCGGAGCGGTCGTGTTCCTGTCGAGCGACGCCGCGTTCGGCGCCGTCCGGCAAGGCATCTACGGCAGTACGAAGGCCGCGCTGATCTCACTCGCCCGCACCGTGGCCCGCGAGAACGGCCGCTACGGCATACGGTCGAACGTGGTCGCGCCGGGCATCGTCCTCCCGCCCGACGACGCCGGAGTCGGCGAGCACAGCGTCTGGGCGGGCGGCAAGGACTCGCTCTACTCCCCCGACCAGGTCGACTCCATCGTGCGAACGCAGGCCTTGCGCAGGCTCACCACGCCCGAGGACATCGGCAACGCCGTGGCCTGGGTCGCCTCCGAGACGGCGGCCCGCCAGGTGACGGGCCAGGTCGTGGCGGTGGGAGGCGGCTCGTCCATGCCCTGACGGGAGGCCTCGCGTTGACGCACTCGACGGCATCTGCCTATTCTTGATTAGAAAAGAGAGGACGGTGCGTAGTGCAGCGAACCGTGACGACCTCCGCCGCCGACCTCGCGCGGCGGCTGTACTCGGCCCTGGCCGAGGGCGACCGGGCGGTGCTCGACGAGATCCTCGCCCCGGACTTCGTCGGCCGATTGGCGGACGGCATGCCCTTCGGGGTCGGCGGCGAGCACGAGGGGCCGGACGCGATGCGCCGCGAGGGCTGGGGCGGCATTGCCCGGCACTTCACGGCACGGGCCGAACCCGCAGCATTCGCGGACCTCGCGGACGGGCGCCTGCTGGTGACCGGCCGCTACACCGGCTTCGGCCGCGCGGGCGGCGGCCCCGTCGACGCTGCGTTCGCGCACGTGCTGACGGTGACCGACGGCCGGATCTCCGCTCTCGAGCAGTACACCGACACGGCGCGGTGGCAGGCCGCGGCGCCCCGGTACAGCACCCTGACCCTCGACGTCGCCGACGGTCTCGCGACGCTCCGGCTCGACCGGCCGAAGCAGAACAACGCCATCGACGCGGCGATGGGCCACGATCTCGCCGTCGCGTCCACCGCGCTCGCGGAGGATCCGACGGTCCGGGCCGTGCTCCTGGCGGGCAACGGGCCGATGTTCACCGCGGGTGGGGACATCGACGTGTTCACCGGCACCCCGGCCGCTGACCTGCCGGACACCCTGCGCCGGATGATCGACGACTACCACTTCGCGTTGGACCGGCTCACCTCCCTGGACGCCCCCGTCGTCGCGGCGGTCCACGGTGCCGCCGCGGGCGGTGGCCTGGGACTGGTCTGCGCGGCGGACATCGTCGTCGCGGCGGAGGACGCCGTGTTCGCCACCGGATACGGCGCCATCGGCATGACTTCGGACGGCGGCAACACGTGGTACCTGCCCCGGCTCATCGGGCTGCGCCGGACCCAGGAGCTGTTCCTCACCAACCGCAGGCTCACCGCCGCCGAGGCCCTGGACTGGGGTCTCGTCACGTCGGTGGTCCCCGCGGACGAGGTCGAGGACACCGCGACGCGCCTCGCCTCACGAGTCGCCGCGGGACCGACCCGCTCCTACGGCGCGGTTCGGCGGTTGCTTAGGCAGAGCTTCGACAGCGGCCTGCGGGACCAGCTCGCCGCCGAAAGGCAGAGCATCGTCGACGCGGCGCGCACCAGCGACACCCTCGAGGGCGTGATCGCCTTCACCGAACACCGCCGGCCCCGGTTCACCGGGAACTGACCGAACCCAGACGAGCAGGAGACCGAAGATGAACCCCTCGTCCATCGTCGCCGACACCGAGGAGCGCGCCGCGCTGCGCGACTCCGTGGCCAAGCTCGTCGGCAAGTACGGCCACGACTACTTCATGCGGAAGGCCAAGGCCCACGAGGAGCCGACCGAGCTCTGGAAGGAGCTCGGGGCCGCCGGCTTCCTCGGCGTCCACCTCTCGGAGGAGTACGGCGGGGGCGGCGGCACGATGTCGGACCTCGCCGTGGTCGTCGAGGAGTCGTCGTCGCAGGGCGTTCCGTTGCTCATGATGGTCATCTCCCCCGCCATCTGCGGGTCGATCATCGACAAGCACGGCAGCCATGAGCTCAAGCAACGCTGGCTGCCCGGCATCGCCGACGGCACGCTGAAGATGGCGTTCGCCATCACCGAGCCGGACGCGGGCTCGAACAGCCACGAGATCACCACCACCTCGCACAAGGACGGGGACGGGTGGCGGATCAGCGGCACCAAGTACTGGACCTCGGGCATCGACGAAGCCGATGCCGTCCTGGTGGTGACCCGCGGTGCCGAGCCCGGCCCGAAGGGCCGCCACCCCCTCTCGCTGTTCGTCGTCCCGACGAACTCGGAGGGACTGACCTGGCAGCACATCCCGGCCGCCCTGCAGCAGCCGGAACACCAGTTCACCGTGTTCTTCGACGACGTCCGGGTCGGCCCCGAAGCCATCATCGGGGACGAGGGCAACGGCCTGCGCCAGGTGTTCGCCGGGCTGAACCCGGAGCGCATCACGGCGGCCTGCATCAGCAACGGGATCGCCCGCTACGCGCTGGACAAGGCGGCGCGGTACGCGAAGGACCGCCAGGTCTGGAAGGTCCCGATCGGTACCCACCAGGGTGTCGCGCACCCGCTGGCCGAGGCCTACATCGGCACGCAGCTGTCGCGGCTGATGGCCTTCCGGGCCGCGGAGCTGTTCGACGAGGGCGCGGACGCGGCCGAGGCCTCGAACATCGCGAAGTTCGCCGCCGCGGACTCGTCGCTGCGAACGCTCGACCAGGCGATGCAGACCCATGGCGGCAACGGCATGGCGCTCGAGTACGGGCTGGCCGACCTGTGGTTCGTGGCCCGGATGCTCAAGACCGCGCCCGTCAGCCGCGAGATGGTGCTCAACTTCGTGGCGCAGCGCAGCCTCGGGCTCCCTGCGTCCTACTGAGCGACCCGACGATGACCGCTCGCCAGGGCCCGGGCCGGTGACGGCCCGGGCCACTGTCGGGGAGAGCGCCAAGTCCGCCCGGACCCGGCAACGCATTCTCGACGCCGCCGCGTCCGTCCTCGCCCGGCAGGGCTACGCCGGGACGAGGCTCGTCGACATCGCGGCCATCGCGGGAGTCCGCGCGCCCGCCGTCTACTACTACTTCGACTCGCGTGAACGGCTCGTCGAGGAGGTCGTCACGGCCGGAATGGTCCGCAACCTCGACCACGTGCGGGCCGCCATCGACGCTCTTCCCGCCGACACGTCCGCGATGGACCGGATCTGCACCGCCGTCGAGGCCCACCTCCACGTCGTGCTCCGCGTGTCGGACTACACCATCGCCGCCGTGCGCAACACCTCGCAGCTGCCGCCGGACCTGCGCGAGCGTCATCTCGCGGAGCAGCAGGGCTACACCGATCTCTGGCGTGCCCTGTTCGAGGCCGCCCGCGAGGTGGGCGAGATCCATCCCGCACTCGATCCTCGGGCCGCGCGCATGCTGGTACTCGGGGCACTGAACTGGGCCTGTGAGTGGTGGGACCCGGAGCAGGGCTCGCTCGGTTCCGTCGTGCGGACGGCCCGGACACTGGTTCGGCGAGGCCTGTCCGGCGCCGCCTGAGCGAGTATCAGCCCGCGAGCTCCCGCGCCTCGGCCAGCAGGACACGATCGACTGCTCCAGGTCGAGCCGGCGAGCCGACCCTCACTCGACCACGACGCTCGGCGGTGCGGAGAGACCTCCATCGACCGCGTCCGATATGGACCGGTACCTCCTGACGGCAATGCTCTGAGACCCGTGGACGGGTTGTGCCGCGGGTCGACCCCAGGCGGAGGGTGGAATCCGGATTAGAAATACTCCGCGCAGCGCGTTGACCCTGCCGTCCGATGCGTCTACTTTTGCTTCAACACGTGAGCGGCATCACTACTGGTCCCGGTCGGTGGGCGGGCCCCGGCTCCGTCATCCCTTCCCCCGGAGGAATCGCATGAGCACCCCCTCGACCGTCGCCAGGAAGACCACCGGGCCTCTGCAGCACAGCGAATGGCTGCCCTCGCCGCACGATCCCCCGGTCCTCGAGGACACCGTCGGCGGCCTGCTGCGCCGTCAGGCGGAGGCGAGGCCGGACGCAGTGGCGCTGGTTGCGACCCGCCACGACGGTGCCGCTGAGCGTTGGACGTACGCACAGCTGCTGAGCGAGGCGAACCGGGTGGCCGGTGGTCTGCTCGAGGTCGCCGGGCCAGGGGACCACGTCGCGATCTGGGCGCCCAACGTGGCCGAGTGGACCGTCGTGCAGTACGGCGCCGCGCTCGCCGGGGTGGTACTGGTGGCGCTCAACCCGGCGCTGCGACCCGGCGAGCTCGAGTACGCCCTGCGGCTCTCCCGGGCCACGGTGCTGATCCACGCCGATCAGGTTCGGGGCCACGACCTCACCGAGATCGTCGCCGAGGTGGTGCCGCGTGTCCCCGCGGTCCGCTCGGTGATCAGCCTCTCGGACCGCGCCCGGCTGTACGGGACCGAGCCGGAGCTCGTGGAGCGCAGCGATCCGGCGGCGCCCGCGATGATGCAGTTCACCTCGGGGACCACCGGGCGCCCGAAGGGGGTGTTGCTGGCCCACCGGTCGCTGGTCAACAACGCCCGGTTCACGATGCTCACCGCCGAGGCCCGGGAGGGCGCGGTGGCCATCGCCCCGTTGCCCACCTTCCACACCGCGGGCTGTGTGATCTCCACGCTCGGTCCTGCGTTCCTCGGTGGCACTATGGTGCTGATCGAGAAGTTCGAGCCCGGCCCGGTGCTCGAGGCCATGCGGCGCGAGGGTGCGTCGATCCTCATGAGCGTGCCGACCGTCCTCGGCGCGGTCCTGCACGCCGCGCAGGCCCAGGGCGGCCAGGCCCCCCAGCTCGAGACGGTGCTCGTCGGCGCCGCCACCGTCCCGGGTTCGATGATCGAGAAGGTCGCGCAGACGTTCGGCGCGCACGTCCACAACCTCTACGGGCAGACCGAGCTGTCGCCGGTGCTGAGCCTGACCCGGCGCTCCGACTCGCGAGAGGACCTCGTGACGAGCGTCGGGCGCCCCCTCCCCCAGGCCGCGGCGCGCATCGTGGATCCGGCGACCGGCCGGATCCAGCCGCTCGGCGAGGTCGGCGAGGTGTGCGCCCGGGGTTACAACCAGATGCTGGAGTACTACGACGACCCCGAGGCGACCGCTGCGACGGTGGACGCCGACGGGTTCGTGCACACCGGCGACCTCGGGTCGATGGACGCCCGCGGCATGATCACCCTGACCGGGCGGTTGAAGGAACTGATCATCCGGGGCGGCGAGAACATCTCGCCCGCCGAGATCGAGATCGCTCTGGCCGAGCACCCCGCGGTGGCCGAGTCGGCGGTCGTCGGACTGCCCGACCCGAAGTGGGGCGAGATCGTTGCCGCCGCGGTCCGCACCCACGAGACACCGACCGCGGGCCTGGAGCAGGAGCTGATCGAGCACTGCCTCGCCCGCCTGACCCCGTTCAAGGTGCCGGTGCGGTGGTTCTTCGTCGACGACCTCCCGCACACTGCCTCGGGAAAGGTGCAGAAGTTCGTCCTGCGGGACAGGCTCTCAGACTGAAGGAGCACGAAGGGACCCCGGGGCGAGACGGGAGGTTCTAGCCGCCGATGCCCCGGGGCCCCTTCAAGTCGGTTCAGCCGAGGATCTCGGCAGCCCGCTTCGACAGCTTGAACTTCTGCACCTTGCCGGTGGGCGTGGTGGGCAGCTCCTCGGCGGTGGTGAGGAGGATGTGCTTGGGCACCTTGAACCGCGCGAGCTTCTCCTTGCACACCGCGATCAGCTCGTCGGTGTCGACGTGCGCGCCCGGCTCCGGCACGATCCAGGCACAGCCCACCTCGCCCCACCGCTCGTCCGGCACTCCGACGGCATAGGCCTGGCTGACCCCCGGGTACTGCGTGAGCAGCTCCTCGACCTCCTTCGGCATCACCAGCTCGCCACCGCTCTTGTAGAGCTCCTTGCTGCGACCCGTGATCTGCACGTAGCCGTCGTCGCCGACACGACCGAGATCCCCGGAGAACACCCAGCCGTCCCGCAGTGCTGCGGCCGTCTCCACGGGCTTGTCCCAGAAGCCCAGCATGTGGGTCGGACCCGTGGAGGTCAGTTCCCCCTCGGCGCCTTGGGGCAGCTCCTCGGAGGTGATCGGGTCCACCGTCCGGTAGCGACAGATGTCGTGACCGTACTCGGCGACGCCGGCGACACCCGCAAGCTTGACCCGACCGACCGTGCCCGAGTGCCGATCCAGCGGGTCCTCCGGCAAGGACATGGTCATCGCCCCGCCGCACTCGGTCATCCCGTAACCGGTGGTGATCTCGGTGATCCCGAGTTCCTCCTGCACCTTCTGCCACAGCCAGACCGGTGCGGGAGCCGCCCCGGAGAGCACGGCGAACACCGACGAGAGATCACGGACCTTGCGGTCCGGGTGCTCGAGCAGTGCCACGGTCATCGTCGGCACACAGAGGATCTCCGTCGCCCGGTGCCGCTCGATCCCCGCGAAGTAGTCCGCAGGCGAGAACGCGGTCCGGGGGATGATCGCCCCGCCGACGAACATGGCGGCGAGCAGGCCCTCGACGTAGCCGAACATGTGGTAGCAGGGCAGGGAGAACAGGATCCGCCTGCCGTCCTCGAACGCCCGGGTCAGCGCGGAGGCGTACCCGGTGCGCTGGACCGCGTCGTGGGTGACCATCACCCCTTTCGGCGAGCCCGTGGTGCCCGAGGTGTAGAGGATGTCCCCGAGGTCGGTGGGGGCCGCCCCGTGCTCGGCGGCGGCACCCGCGTTCTCGACGCCGAGTGCGTCGAGCTCGTCCACCGTGCGCACGCCGTCCCTGACCCGGCCATCGGTGCTGAGTTGGACCACCGCCCGCAGGTGGGGGAGCTGCTCGGTCCCGCCCTGCTCCCAGCCCGGGGCGATCTCGTCCAGCATCGCCAGGTAGTCGAGGCCGGAGAAACCGGTCATCGTGATCAGTACGTTGCACTGCGACTGGCGGAGCACATAGGCGAGCTCGTCCCGCCGGTACAGGTAGTTGAACGGGATCGCCACGGCGCCGGCTCGCGCGATCGCGAACTTGAGCGGAGTGAACTCGAGGTAGTTCGCCATCAGCATCCCGACCCGGTCACCGCGCCGCACGCCGAGCGCGGCGAGCCCGTCCCCGAGGCGGGTCGCCCAGTCCGCCGTGTCGCGGTAGCTGATCGTCCGGTCGTCCGTGATGACCAGCGGACGATCCGGGAACTCGGCCGCGCAGTGGTCCAGCCTGCGGTCCAGGGTCATGGGCTCCCACGCGGGGAAGCGGGCCTCGAGAGCGGCGCGTCTCGCGGCGATCGTGTCCGACATCAGCGTCCTCCTCGACGTCACTTAATCGTGTGTAGATTAGTGACGGGTTTGGCACTCTTCAAGGCCGCAGGCCTGCCCGATTCACCCGATCACGCGCTGCGATGCGGAGCGCCGCCGAGCGTCACCGCGCTCGGCGGCGGCCTTCCTCAGGGCTCGACGGCGATCCCGGCCTCGAGCAGCTTTTCCACGTCCAGTCCGGCTTCGCAGAGCACGTCGCGGGTATCCCGCCCGGGGACGGGCGGCGCGGCGGGTGCGCCCGTCGGATGGGCGGAGAAGCGTGGAGCAGCCCCCGGTTGGAGCAGGCCGTCCGTCTCGGTGACACTCCCCCGCGCCGCGACGTGCGGGTGTGCCGCGGCCTCCCGCAGGCCGACCACCGGAGCCACGCATGCGTCCGTGCCGTCGAAGACCGCCGACCAGTCCGCGCGGGTCCTCGTGGCGAACGCCTCCGCCAGCACCTGCCGCAGCTCCGGCCAGGTCGAGCGGTCGTTCTGCGCCTCCGGCGCCGCACGCGACGGGTCGACCTCCAGCAGCCGCAGCAGCTCGGCGTAGAACTTGGGCTCGATGGCGCCGACCGCCATGTACTGCCCGTCCGCGGTGGCGTAGACGGAGTAGTAGGGCGCCCCGCCGTCGAGCATGTTCTCGCCGCGCCGGTCGGTCCACCGACCCGACCCGAGCAACGAGTGCACGACCGCCAGCAGGTGCGACGCGCCGTCGACGATCGCGGCGTCGACGACCTGCCCGCGCCCGGTCCGCTCCGCCTCCAGCAGTGCCGCGAGGATGCCGGTGACCAGGTACATCGACCCGCCGCCGAAGTCACCAATCAGGTTCAGCGGGATCTGGGGCGGCCCGCCGGCCGGGCCGATGGCCCCGAGCGCGCCGGTCACGGCGATGTAGCCGATGTCGTGTCCGGCGGTGTGCGCCAGGGGACCCTCCTGTCCCCACCCCGTCATGCGCCCGTAGACGAGCTTCGGGTTGCGTGACCACACTGCGTCCGGACCGACCCCGAGGCGCTCGGCCACTCCCGGCCGGTACCCCTCCACCAGCGCGTCCGCCCCTTCTGCCAGGGTGAGTACCGCCTCGACGGCCTCGGGCCTCTTGAGGTCCAGGACGATCGATCGCTTGCCGCGGTTCAGCACGTCTGCCTTGCCCGGGGCCGGCGCGACGCCGGAGCCGGACGGACGGTCGATCCGGATCACCTCGGCCCCCATGTCGGCGAGCAGCATGCACGCGAACGGGCCCGGCCCGATGCCGGCGAGCTCGAGGACGCGCCTGCCTGCGAGCGGGCCGCGGGTGGTCGGGTGCACCATGGACATCAGCTCCCTTTTTCTTATTGAGATTAGGGACTAGGGTAGGGGAATGACAGAGGCGCAGCGCTGGGTCCTGGTCGCGGGCGGTTCCGGCGGCATCGGGTCGGCCATCGGACAGGCGCTGGCCGAGGACGGCTGGGACGTCGTCCTGACCTACCGCTCCAATGCGGACGCGGCCAAGGCGGCGGCGGACCGGGTGGTCGCCGCGGGTCGCGAGGCCGCGGTCGTGCAGCTGGACCTGACGGACGCGGCGGCCACGGCCGAGGCCATCCGGTCCGCCGCACCGGAGACCCTGTCCGGGGTGGTCTACGCGTCGGGGCCACACATCCCCATGAAGTACATCTCGGCGATCTCGCCGGAGCGCTACCGGGAGCAGATCCTCGGCGACACCCTGCCCGCGTACAACCTGCTGCACGCGGCAATCGCACCGCTGCGCGAGACGCGGGGGGCGATGGTCGCCCTGGTCACTCCGGCGATCAGCCGGTACTCGAAGAAGGACATGCTGTCGTCGTCGCCCAAGGCCGCGGTGGCGGCGCTGGTGCGCGGGATCGCCTCGGAGGAGGGACGGTTCGGCGTGCGGGTGAACTGCGTCGGCGTCGGGCTGATCGAGGGCGACGGGATGTGGCAGGAGCTGATCGCCCGCGGCGACTACACCGAGGAGCTGTTGGCCACCGCTCGACGCAACCTGGCACTGCGCCACTTCGGCGAGGTGGCGGACATCGCCGAGGCCGTGCGCTTCCTGATGTCGCCCCGCGCGAAGTGGATCACCGGACAGACCTTGGACGTCGACGGCGGCTACGCGCTCTGAGCGCGCCACCGCGGAGGGAACCCGCCATGACCCGACGCATGTCTGCGCTCCCCACGGGCCGCGGGCCGACCAGCGCGCGGCGCAGCGCCTCGAAGTCGGCGCAGACCCGGGAACGCATCCTCGACGCGGCCGCGGTGGTCCTGAACCGCAACGGCTACGCCGGCACCAGGTTGTCCGACATTGCCGAGATCGCCCAGCTGCAGGCTCCGGCGATCTACTACTACTTCTCTTCGCGGGACGAGGTGATCCAGGAGGTGGTCCAGGTCGGCCTGCGTCGGACGATGAGCCACGTCCGCGAGTCGCTCGCTGCCCTGGGAGAGGACGCCTCCGCGATGGAGCGGATCCTGGCGGCGGTCCGCGCCCACCTGGAGATCGTCCTGCGGGACTCCGAGTACTCGGCCGCGGCGATCCGCAACGCCGCACAACTCCCCCCGGCGATCCGCGAGGTCCAGCTGCTGGACCAACGCCGCTACGGTGCGCTCTGGCGGGACCTGGTGGAGGCCGGCCTGCGGACCGGTGAGATCAGCGTCGAGCTCGACCCCCGGGCCGCGCGCATGCTCGTCATCGGGGCGCTGAACTGGGCGCCGGAATGGTGGCGTGAGGACCGCGGCTCCCTCGAGGACACCATCCGCACCGCAGTGCTCCTCGTGCGGAACGGGCTCGCGTCGACGGCACACTGAGCGACGGACCGGCCGGCCCCTTCTTGCCTCCGTACCGGGACCGGCGCGACGACGCGCTCCGAGCGAAGGACAGGCCTATCCGATGCGACGCACCCTCTACACCGACGACCACGAGCAGTACCGGGCCTCGGTCCGTGAGTTCCTGACCCGCGAGGTGCAGCCTCACCACCTCCGGTGGGAGGACCAGCGGGTGATCGACCGGCACGTCTTCCGTGCCGCCGCGGAACAGGGCATCTACGCCCTGGCCGTCCCCGAGGAGTACGGCGGGTCGGGCGAGCGGGACTACCGCTACCGGATGGTCGTCAACGAGGAGATCGCCCGCGTCGGCGCGACCTCGTTCGGCTTGACGCTGGGCCTGCAGGACGACCTCGTCCTGTCCTACCTGCTCGACCTGACCGACGACGAGCAGAAGAAGCGCTGGCTCACCCCCTTCGCCCGCGGCGAACTGCTCGGCGCGCTCGCCATGACCGAACCGGGCACCGGCAGCGACCTGCAGGGCATCCGGACGTCGGCCACGCGGGACGGCGACGCTCCGGACGCGGACTGGATCCTGAACGGCCAGAAGACCTTCATCTCCAGCGCGCACAGCGCGGACCTCGTCATCGTCGCGGTGCGAACGGATCCCGACGCGGGCTCGCGCGGTTTCAGCCTCCTCGTCGTCGAGCGCGGGATGCGGGGCTTCGAACGCGGCCGCAAGCTCGAGAAGGTCGGTCTTCACGGTCAGGACACGGGCGAGCTCTACTTCACGAATGTCCGCATCCCCGCGTCGAATCTCATCGGCACCGAGGGCCACGGCATGCAGCACCTGATGAGCCACCTGCCCCAGGAACGGCTCGGGATCATCGCCTCGGCCTACGCCTCCGCCCGCGCGGTGTACCGGGAGACCGCACGGTACTGCTTCGAGCGTCGCGCCTTCGGCCGAGCCGTCGGGGACTTCCAGAACACGCGATTCGTCCTGGCCGAGATCGAGACCGAGCTCGACGTCGCCGAAGCCTTCGTCGACAAGTGTGTGTCGGCGTTCAACGCGGGCGGCCTGTCCCCCACCGACGCCGCCAAGGGCAAGTGGTTCCTGTCCGAACTCCAGAAGCGGGTGGTCGACCGCTGTGTGCAGCTGCACGGCGGTTACGGCTACATGCTCGAGTACCCGGTCGCGCGAGCATTCGTGGAC
The DNA here is from genome assembly GCF_040648315.1 of Pseudonocardia sp. NPDC049154. NCBI lineage: Bacteria > Bacillati > Actinomycetota > Actinomycetes > Pseudonocardiales > Pseudonocardiaceae > Pseudonocardia > Pseudonocardia sp. NPDC049154. The sequence continues at coordinate 47,037 of NZ_JBEZDN010000014.1, read as the reverse complement.
AGCCGTATCCAGACCATCTACGGCGGCACGACGGAGATCATGAAGGAGCTCGTCGGGCGGGAGATCGCGGCACGGCACAGGAACTGACTGACCTGACCCCCGTTGACGACCCTCCGCCTTTAATTTATTCTGTATTAAGAAGTCGATCGAAGGAGATGCCGTGACTTCCGTGCAACCCGACAGCTCGTTCGACGCTCTCGTGGTGGGCGCCGGTGCGGGGGGCCTCTTCGCGGCGGCCCGACTCGCCCACGCCGGCTACAGGACGCTGGTCGTCGAGCGACTCGACAAGGTCGGCGGGCGGGCCTCGACCACCGACATCGACGGATTCAAGGTCAACGACGGGGCGATCGTCATCGAGGTCGGTGGCATCACCGAGGAGACGTTCGCCGAGGTCGGTGCAGAGTTCGACGTCCGCACGCCGGAGGTACCGGTGCTCTACCGGGTCGGCAACAAGGACCTCGACGTGACCCGCGGTGGCTGGGGCCTGCTGCTGTCGAAACTCACCCGTCAGGGCGCGAAGCTCGTCAGCGGTATCGGTGCCGCCCGCAAGGACGACGACGCACTCCCCGGCAGCGAGCTCTCCACTGCGGAGTGGGTGGCGAAGTACTCGAGGAACGACGCGGTGCAGGGCGTGTTCCGCAACATGTGCGCCTCGGTCTTCGCGGTGGGTTCGGAGGAGCTTCCCGCCCGGGTCTTCCTCACCTACTTCACCCGCAAGTCCGCGTTCAAGCGCTTCGGCTTCTGCCCGGACGGCACGATCGGCGTGTGGGAGTCCCTGGCTTCCACCGTCACCGCCCGCGGCGGCGAGGTCTGGCTGTCCAGCGAGGTCGAGCGGTTGCACGTCGCGGACGGGAAGGTCACCGGCGCGACGATCCGCCGGGACGGAAGGACCTTGGAGGTCGGCTGTCGGGTGGCGGTCAGCAACACGGGACCGGCGGGCACGGTGTCACTGGTCGGCGAGGAGAACCTGCCGGAGGAGTACCGCGAGCAGGTCCGCATCAAGGACCGGCCGTGCTCGATGCTGGCCGTCAACTTCGCCAGCCAGGACCGGCTGATCGACGTGCCGGGCATGCTGCTGTTCTCCAAGAGCGAGCGGCTCTGCTACGTCGCCAACTTCACCGACTCCTGCCCCGAGATGGCCCCTCCCGGCTGGAACCTCTACGTCGGAGCGTCGGTGCCGAAGCCGAGCGTGGGCCCGTTCGACGAGGAGAAGGAGGTCGAGCTGCTCAAGCAGGACCTGCGCGAGCACGTCCCCGGCTTCGACGCCGCTCGTATCCTGTCGGTCGCGGTGATGAAGGACGGCTGGCCGCCGCAGCGCGCCGTCGCCGGCTACGACCTCCAGTCGGACACGCCGATCGCCAACCTCTGGAACGTCGGGGACGGTGTGAAGGAGTACGCGAACGGCGGGACCACCGCCTGCGCCGAGACCGCCAAGCTCGTCGTCGAGCAGATCAAGGCGGACCACCCGCTCTCCGCGGCCGTCTGACCCCTGATCCCCCGCCGCCGTCGGGCCCGAGCCGGACGGCGGCGGTGTCACGTCTCAGGAAGTTGAGTACCGGCGGACGCCGTTCACCTCGGCCCGTACGCCAGCCGCAGGGAGTCCAGGTAGCTGCGCAGCGGCGCGGGCTCCGGGGCGCGCTCGTACCCGATGGACGGCGTGATGTGGGGTAGCACGTGGTCGCCTGTGAACAGCACCCCCAGCGTCGCGTCGCGGGCGACGATGTGCCCGCGGGTGTGCCCCGGAGTGGCCCGGACCTCGAGCTCGCGGCCGCCCGCCGGAACCTGCTGCCCGTCGTCGAGCCAGATGTCGGGCTCGCCCCACGGAGCGTTGTCCGCCAGGTCCCCCTCCTTCGACCACACCGCCATCTCGGCTGCGAGCTCGGGCGCTCCTGCGACGACGAGCTGGTCCGACTGCGGTCCGCCCACCTCCTGGCGGCGTTTCATCGCCTCCACCGAGTGTTGCTCCCCGCGGCCCAGCAGAACCCGTGTGCCGTGGTCACGGCGGACGACGAGGGCCTGGGTGTAGTGGTCGTGGTGCGAGTGCGTCACGAGGATCGCCGCCACGTCCGCGAGGCCGTGGCCGAGTGCGCGCAGGCCGGCCTCGAGCACGCCACCGTCGGCACCCGCCCACCCCGAGTCGATCAGGACGGGACCCCCGGGACCCTCGATCACGTACACGTTCACCGCCCGCAGTCCGTTGAGGGGCAGCGGCAGCGGGATGCGGTGCACCCCCGGCAGCACCGGGTGCGCACCGGGCTCGGTCCAGTTCTCCGGCTGCTCCGCCAGCTCGACAGTCATGCGGGCTCCTCCTCGGTCGGATCTTTTCATCTACATTCGGCGTCCGGGCCCGCGGACCCGTGTGACCCACACAGTCCTTTTGAATATGGATTCGACACCGTAGGGTCGATGCCGTGACCACGACGACGTACGTCGACGTGCGCTACGGGGTCGACGACGCCGTCGCGCACATCGAGCTGCACCGCCCCGAATCACTGAACGCCTGGACGCCGGACATGGGCCGCGAACTGCTGGATGCGGTGCGCCGCGCCGCCGCGGACGACGACGTTCGGGCCGTCCTGGTCACGGGCGCGGGCCGGGCGTTCTGCGCGGGCGCGGACGTGAAAAGCCCCCGTGAGCTGACCCCGGAGGGCGCTCCCGATCTCTCCACCCGGCTGCGCGAGATCTACAACCCGATCGTCCAGCAGATCCGGGCGACCCCGAAGCCCTACGTCGCTGCCGTGCACGGAGCGTGTGCCGGTCTCGGAGTGTCGCTCGCCCTGGCCTGCGACCTGCTGCTCGCCTCCGACGACGCCTACCTCATGCTGGCGTTCGTGCGGATCGGTGTGATGCCGGACGGCGGTGCGACGGCGTTTCTCACCGAGCGCGTCGGCCTCGCCCGAGCCGCCGAGCTGTGCATGCTCGGCGACAAGCTCCCGGCCGCGAAAGCCGAGCGCTGGGGCCTGGTGAACGCTGTGCATCCCGCTGCCGAGCTCCTCCCGGCGGCCGAGGCTCTGGCTTCCCGGCTCGCGCACGCTCCCACGGTTGCGCTCGGCAGCATGAAGCGCGCTCTCGGCCAGGCTGCTCAGCGCCACCTCGCCGAGCAACTCGAGTTGGAGGCGACCCTGCAGCAGAGCCACGCCACGACCGCCGACTACATCGAGGGGCGCACCGCCTTCGCCGAGAAGCGGGCACCGCAGTATCTCGGGCGCTGACGCGCCTCGCCGGCCCGGCTGGTTCGACCCAGCCGGGCCGCACGTACTAGAGACGCTCGATGATGGTGGCGTTCGCCATGCCCCCCGCCTCGCACATGGTCTGGAGGCCGTAGCGACCACCGGTCGCCTCGAGGTGGTTCAGCAGCGTGACGAGCAGCCGGGTGCCGGATGACCCCAGGGCGTGGCCCAACGCGATCGCCCCGCCGCGCGGGTTCAGCTTCTCGGGGTCGGCACCGAACTCGCGCGCCCACGCCAGCGGGACCGAGGCGAACGCCTCGTTCACCTCGTATACGTCGATGTCGTCCAGGCTCAGCCCGCTGCGAGCGAGGATCTTGTGCGTGGCCGGGATCGGGCCGGTCAGCATGAACAGCGGGTCGTCGCCGACCACGGAGAACGAGTGGAAGCGTGCCCGCGCCCGCAGTCCGAGCTCGTTAGCCCGTCGCTCGCTCATGATCAACACCGCGGACGCACCGTCCGTGAGCGGCGACGAGTTGCCGGGTGTGATCTTCCAGTCGATGTCCGGGAACCGCGCGACCATCTCGTCGGTCCGGAAGGACGCCCGTAGGTTGCCGAGCCCCTCGGCGGTCGTTCCCGGGCGCACCGTCTCGTCGGTGACGAGCTCCGGTGCCTCGGCGACCGGAACGACCTCGGCGTCGAAGCCGCCGTCCGCCCAGGTCTTCGCGGCGCGGCGGTGCGACTCGGCAGCGTAGGCGTCCAGATCCTCCCGCTCCAGCTTCCAGCGCTGGGCGACCAGTTCGGCCGACACGCCCTGGTTCACCAGCCCCTCCGGGTAACGGGCGTCCGCACGCTTGCCCATGCTGCTGGGGCGGGAGCTGCCGATCGGCACGACACTCATGGACTCGATGCCCGCCGCGATCACGATCTCGTGCGATCCCGCCAGGATCGACTGCGCGCCGAACGTCGCGGCCTGCTGACTCGACCCACACTGCCGGTTGAGCGTGGTGCTGGGCACCGACTCCGGGAAGCCCGCCCCGAGGACGGCGTTGCGGCCGATGTTGCCGGACTGCTCCCCCACCTGCTGTGCACAGCCGGTGATGACGTCCTCGACGAGCGCGGGATCGATGCCGGTTCGCTCGACGAGTGCCGCGAGCTGCCCGGCCAGCAGGTCCGACGGGTGCACCGCCGAGAGCCCTCCGCCGGACTTGCCCTTGCCGACCGGCGTTCTCACGGCATCGACGATGACGGCGTTCTCCACAGCGACTCCCCTACGAGCACGGAACTGTTTCTAATTCAGAGTAGAACACGCCGAGGGGCGGCGGGCAAACGCCGCGACGTGCGGCTTCTCATATCCTTGAGATCGTGCCCCGCAAGACGATCGCGCCCACCGACCAGGAGAGTGCCGACTCCAAGTCGGCCCGGACCCGCGCGCGCCTGCTCGACGCGACGGCGAAGGTACTGGCGCGCAAGGGTTTCAGTGGAACACGCCTCTCGGACATCGCCGAGGAGGCACACGTCCAAGCCCCCGCGATCTACTACTACTACCCGTCCCGCGAGGATCTGATCGAGGCGGTCCTCTTCGCCGGGGCGAAGGCGATGCACGAGTTCCTGACCGAGCGGCTCGCCGAGCTCCCGGCGACCACGTCACCGTCGGACAGGCTCGCGGCCGCGGTCGAGGCACACCTGCGGCATGAGCTCGAGCTGTCGGACTACGCGCGGGCGGTGATCCGCAATGCGAACCAGATGCCCGAGCAGTTCAGCCGCCGCGCGCTCGAGACGGTGGCGCAGTACAACGAGATCTGGCGAGGCCTGATCGAGGACCTGGCGGCAGCGGGTCTGCTGCGGTCCGACGTGGAGCCGTCCGTCGGGAGGATGCTGGTACTGGGCGCCTTGAACTGGTCCGTGGAGTGGTTCGACGCAAAGCGCGGATCCCTCGACGAGGTGATCGCCGTGGCGAAGTCGATGGTGCTCCACGCCCTGCGGCCCTGAGGTCTCTCGCCCGGGCCGCAGGAGGGAGAACTACGGCAGCCGGTGCTGAGGCCCGTCGGGGCGGACCCTCGGGATCTCCCTGGTCTCGGCCTCCGACGACGGCCGGCCGTACGGGGCGGCGCCGACGACGATCTGGGGGACGGGCGGTGAGGTCTGCTCCTGCTGGGAGCGGCGGATGGCCTCCTGCGCGGCGGGCGGCAGGGCGTGCATCATCTCCGCCACCCGCTGCTGCCGGCGGGCCACGGCCTTGCGCTCGGGCAGGCCCGCGGTGGCGTCGAGCTGGGGCTTGATCGGGGGCAGCCCGGACAGCTCGTCCACCTCGGCCATCTCCCGGGCCGCCTGGGCGGTGTCCTTCTCCTCCGACATGCCGATCGGGCCCTGCCGGCGGCCGTTGAGGAACTGCGCCACCACCGGGTCCTCGCTGGTGAGCAGCACCTCCCGCGGGCCGAACATCGCCAGGTGCTTGCGGTAGAGCATCCCGATGTTGTCCGGCACCGTCTGCGCGGTGTTGATGTCGTGGGTGACGATCAGGAACGTCGCGTCCGTCTGCGCGTTCAGGTCGATGATCAGCTGGTTCAGGTACGCCGTGCGCACCGGGTCCAGCCCGGAGTCCGGCTCGTCGAACAGGATGATCTCCGGATCGAGCACCAGCGCCCGGGCCAGCCCGGCACGCTTGCGCATGCCGCCGGAGATCTCGCCGGGCAGCTTCTTCTCGTCGCCCTTGAGCCCGACCATGTCCATCTTCTCCGCGACGATGTCGCGGATCTCCGACTCCGGCTTCTTGGTGTGCTCGCGCAGCGGGAAGGCGATGTTGTCGTAGAGGTTCATCGAGCCGAACAGCGCGCCGTCCTGGAACAGCACCCCGAACAGCTTCCGGATCTCGTAGAGCCGGTTCTCGCTGCACCGCACCAGGTCGGTGTCGTGGATGACGATCGAGCCCTTCTCCGGCTTGAGCAGCCCGATCAGCGACTTGAGGAACACCGACTTGCCGGTGCCGGAGGGGCCGAGCAGCACGCTGACCTCACCGGGCGGCAGCGTCAGCGTGACGTCCGACCAGATGTTCGCGCGCCCGAAGGACTTCGTCAGCCCCTCGACCGTGACTTCGACTCCTGGCATTCTTCGCCCCTAGATCGGCTTGAGGTCGGCGACGAGCCAGCGGCCGTCGACACGGTCCATGACGACGCGGACCCGGCTGCCGGATTGGGCGGGCGAGGCCGCCGCGGGCGCCTGGGTGGTCTGGTTGACGAACAACAGGGCCGTCACCTCGTCCGCCGCCTGCGAATCGAGCTCCACGGAACTGCTCGTGACCTCGGCCTTCGTCGTGATCTGCTGGCTCTTCGCAGCGGGCGCGACGACCTGCGTGATCAGGGTGCCGTAGTCCTGCCGGAATCCGTCGGTGAGGTCCGCCCCGAGCCGGTCCAGCATCCCGTCGACCGAGGCCGGCTCGTAGCTGAGCAGCTGCGGCACGGTCCGGACCGCGGTGGCACGGGCGGCGTCCCGGTCCGCAACGGCGGATAAGTCCTTGTGCAGGAGGAAGGCGCCGGTGCTCGCAAGGGCCAGCATGACGAGGGCGACGGCTCCCGCTGCGACGAGGACGGCGCGAGGGCGCCTGCGGAGCAGTGCCCGGTACCCCGACCACAGTCGGGCCGGCTGGGCGGCCGCCACGCGCAGCGGACGGGTCAGGGCCCCGAGCCGTGCGCCGAGCCCGGTGCGGGTCGACGCGGCGTTCCCGCCCTCACCCGTCAGGCCGTCCTCTCCCTCGGCGGCGACATCGGAGACGGTCCTGGTCTCCGTGGCGTCCGTGGTCTCCTTCCGGTCGTCGACGACTCCGTCGAGGAGATCGGTGTCCCGATCGTCGTGTCGAGTGGTCATGGTGTGGTCCCTCCCGCTCACGCGACGAACTCGACGGCCGACGCCAGCCAGCGGCCGTCCACGCGCTGCATGGTCATGGACAGTCGGTAGTCGCGGTTCTCGGGCTGGGTGGCGGCGCTGTTGGTCACCTGCGAGTGCACGGCGGCGAGGACGCGCGCGGTGTCGCCGTCGAGGCTGTCCAGCCCGACGGCGACGACCTGCCCCTCGGTGGAGACCTTTGCCTGCTGGACGATCTGCACGAACGGGTCGCGACGCTGGGCGAACTGATCCCGGAAGTCACCGGTGGAAGCGTCCAGCAGGCGCTGCAGGTCCGCGTCCGCGCTGTCCGCCTTGATGCTCGTCAGGTAGGTGGCGACCTGGCGGGCGGCGTCGGCCGCCGCCTGGCCGTCGGCAGCGTTGCGCTCGCCGTTCCAGGCCGCCACCCCGATCACCAGCGCGGCCACGGTCGCCAGCGCCGCGATGGCACTGACGATCGCTGCCGCGCGTGACCGGCTGCCGCGGGGGGCATTCCGCGGTCCCGCCTCGACCGCGTCGAGCCGAGTGGTGGGGCGGGCGTCGGCCTCGTGGTCGGCGTCGAGCACCGAGGTGCTCCCGTTCAGTTGCCGACCGGACGGAGCAGCAGGCTCTGCCATGTCATGTCCTCCTCGGGTGCGGTGGGGGCTCCGACGTTGCGGAGGTAGTACGGCGTGCCATCGGGGCCGATCGGGCGCCCCGCGAGCGGGTCCGGAGCGGCGGCCCCGCCGCCGAACACGGCAGCGAGTGCCGAGCCGGGCGGGAACGGTGGGTTGTCCGGGGCCACGACCGGCGCCCGGCCGCCGCGACAGTCGGCGACGGTGCCGGCGCGCGTCCCCGGGTTGTCCGCGCAGGGCGTGTTGCGGGCGCCGCGCACAGTGCTCGGGTCCTGGGACGGGAGCCGACAGAAGGCGCTCACCCAGGGGCCGGGCGAGGTGTCCGCAGGGTCGCGCCACTGGTCCGCGGGGACGAAACCCTGTGTGCAGGCGGGCGGGCTGTTCAGAGCGGCGTCGAGATCAACGTTCACCTTGTTGTCGGCCCCGTTCGGCAGGACCGCGGATTGCCCCCCGGCGACGAGTGCGGGATAGGCGACCAGGATCGTCTCCAGATTCGGCGAGTAGGTGTCCAGGACTCCGCCGACCGTGACCAGGTTCGCCAGCAGCACCGGCAGCGGCCCCCGCACGTCGTCGAGCAGGCCGTTCACCTCGTTCGCGAACGGCCGCCCGTTGGCGAGCAGGCCTCGGATGTCCGGGTCGCTCGCCCGGAGCTGGTCGGTCACGCCGGCCAGGTCCGCGGTCAGCGAGCGCAGCTCCGGCGAGATCTCGTTCACCGAGCCCAGCACCGGCTGCAGGTCGTCGAGCAGCTGGGCCGTCGCGGGGTAGTTCGCGTCCGCGGCCCGGACGAAGCGGCCACCATTGTCGATGATGCGCTGCAGGTCTCCTCCGCTGTTGCGGAACGCGGCGTAGGCCTCGTCGACGACCGTGTTCAGGTCGTCGGCGGGCAGCTTCGCGACGACGGCGTTGACCTGGTCGAGCACCGGGCCGATCTGGATCGGAACGGACGTCTGGGCCACGGGGATGACGTCCCCGGCGGCGAGGAACGGGCCCGCCGGGAACTCGGGGACCAGGTCGACGTACTGCTCGCCGACGGCCGAGAGACTGTGCACCTCGGCGCGCACGCTGCGCGGGACGTCGACGTCGGAGTCGATCTGGAGGTGGGCGGCCACGCCGGCGTCGGTCAGCCGCACGGCGGTGACCCGCCCGACGGCACTTCCCCGGTAGTTGACCTCGGCGCCCTCGTAGAGCCGGCCCGCGTCGGTGAACTCGGCGGTCAGGTCGTACTTGCCGATCCCGAGCGCCGCCGGAACCCGCAGGAAGACCGTGCCGAGCACGAGCGCGCCGACGATCGAGGCGACGGTGAGCGCGAGCAGCTGGCCGCGGACGAACCTGGTGAGAATCATCGTCCACCCCCGAGGAGCGAACCGAGCAGACCACCGGGCTGTTGCGGCTCCGGCTGCGGTGCTTCCTCCGCGGCCGGGACTGGTGCCGGCGGGGAGGCCGTGGCCTCGGGCTGTCCGGCTAGCTCTCCCAATGGGTTGCGCAGGGGATCGGCCGCATCCCCCGCCTGCCCCGGCGCGAGGCCGCCGAGCAGGTTCTGCACGCCGAAGAGGCTGCCCTGCAACGGCGTCCCCGTGAGCAGGTCGGCGTCGATCTTGCTCAGCTGCAGGTCGATGGTGAGGCCGAGGTTGCAGTAGTCGCCCCTGCACGCCATCGGGGTGGTGGCGGCCGGGAAGGGGAAGCTGAGCAGCAGGCCCAGCGACCCCACCAGGTGCTCCTGGGTATCGGCGAGCGTCTTCAGCACCGGCTGCAGGTCGCGCAGGTTTGCGGTGAGGTTCCCCCCGCTCTCGTGCACCACCTGCGTCCCGGTGGCGCTCAGTGCCCGCAGGCGGTCGAGTGCCCTGACCAGGTCGGCCTTCTCGTCGTTCAGGACGGCCAGCGCGGGTCCGAGCTGCTCGAGCGCGGCGGAGATGGTGCTGGTCTGCCCGGCGAGCTCACCGGAGAGCCGGTCGAGACCGTCCAGGGCGGTGGTGATGTCGTCACGCTGCGCGTCGAGTCCGGTCACCACGGTGTCCAACTGCGGGAGCAGCCGCCCTACCGCGCCGTCCTCGCCCCCGAGGGCCCGGTCCAGCTCGCGAGTCACCGTACTGAGCTGGTTGAGGCCGCTTCCGTTGAGCACCAACGAGGTGGCCGCGAGGACCTCTTCGGTGGTCGGGTACGCCTTCGTCCTCGCGAGCGGCACGACATCACCCGCGCGCAGCCGTCCGGTGGGAGCGGCGTCGACCGGCGGGCCCATCTCCAGATAGGACGCACCGAGCAGGCTGTTCTGCCCTACCGCGGCGACCGCGTTGGCGGGCAGCTCGACGCCCTCGCCGAGGCTGACCGTCGCGATCGCGTGCCAGTCCCGGGTGCTCAGACCCGTCACCGTGCCGACGGCGATGTCACCCACCTTGACCTGGGCGTTCGGCTTGAGCGTCCCGACGTCCGGCAGCTCCACGTCGACCGTGTAGGCGCTGGAGCCCGTGCCGACACCACCCGGCAGGGGCAACGAGCTCACGCCCTCGAACTGGCAGCCGGTCAGTGCCACCGAGAGGACCACCCCCACCGCGCCGGCGCCCAGTGCCCGCAGGTTCCTCATCGCTCTCCTCCTCGCGGGGCCAACAGCTCCGACAGCCCGCCCTGACCGGTTACCGGCGGAAGGATGTTCGACGGCTGCCCGTCGGCGGGTGCGGCGTCCCGCGGGCTCGCCGGCACGGGCACGCTGCCCTCACGGGTCACCGGGTCGAGCGCGACCGGCGGGTAGTTCATCGTCAGCAGGTCCAGCAGCGGCCCCAGGTAGGTCGCGCACTGCTTGGCGGCCTCCTGTGGGTCGAGGTTGCCCGCTGCGGCGATGCCCGAGCAGACGAACAGGGACGGGTTCTGCAGGTTCGCCACCGACAGCTGGCCGTGCAACGAGGCTGTGTGCGGGTGGTAGGCGTTGTAGAGGTCGACGATCGGGATCGGCGCCGCGTGCAGCACGCCGGCCAGGTCCTCCTGCTGGGCGGCGAGGATGCCGGTCACGCCGGCGAGCCGGTTCACCGAGGTGCCCAGCCGGTCGCGGTTGTCCTCGACGAACCGCCGGACCGTCACGACGGCCCCGCGCAGGTCGGACAACGCGTTGCCGAGCTGGTCCCGGCTGTCCTCCAAGATGGACGAGACGGACGCGAGCCTGCGGCCGAACTCCTCGATCTGCTGGTCGCTGGTGGCCAGGGCCGCCGTGAAGACCTGCAGGTTGTCGACGGTGCCGAAGAGGTCGTCGGAGCCGTTGGCGAGCGTGGTGGTCGCGGCGGCGAGGTTCTTGAGCGTCTCGTTGAGGCCCGCCCCCTGGCCGCCGAGCGTGTCCGCGCCGACCGACAGGGCCCGCGCGAGCGAGCCGTCGGGGTCGTCCGCGACCGGGCCCAGCGCAGTGGACAGCCGCGAGAGCTGGTCCTTGATCTGGTCCCACTCCACCGGCACGGCGGTGCGCTCCAGCGGGATGGTCGCTCCGTCGTCGAGTGTGGCGCCCCCGGTGTAGCGCGGGGCCAGCTGCAGATAGCGGGTCGTCACCAGACTCGGTGCGACGATCGCGGCCTGGGCGTCCGCGGGCACGTCCTGATCCGAGTCCCAGTGGAAGTCGACCTTGACCTGCCCACCCTCGGGGGTGATGGCGTCGATCTTGCCCACCGGAACACCGAGGATCCGGACCTCGTCGCCCGGGTAGAGGCCGGTGGTGGAGGTGAAGTAGGCGGTCGCGTGGCGCTGCCCGCCCACGCTGAGCACCACGACCATCCCCACCACGATGATCGCCACGACCGACGCGGCGAGGACCTTGAGGTCCAGGATGCGGGTCACCGGCCACCTCCCTGCGGCTGTGCGTCGAGCTTGGGCAGGTAGTCCGACAACGGGATGAGATTGCCCGGAATGAGGTTCTGCACGTAGGCGTTGAAGAACGGCCCGTTGCCGACCGCCTCGCCCACGCCCGTCGCGTAGCCGACGGCGCCCTTGAGGATCTTGGCGATGTTGTCCTCGTTCTGCTGGAGGATCTCGAGGGCCTCGTTGAGCCGGTCGAGGGCCGGGCCGATCTGCTCCCGGTTGTCCGCGACGAGCCCGTTCAGCTCGGCAGCGAGCGCCGAGGCGTTGGCCAGCAGCGCGCTGATGTCGCGCTGCCGCTGCTGGAGCTCGCCCAGCAGAAGGTTGCCGTCGGTGATCAGCAGCTTGACCTGGTCGGACCGCTCGGCCAGCACGCCGGTCACCTGCTGGGCGTGTCCGAGCAGCTCGCGCAGCTGGGCGTCCCGGGAGGCGATCGTCTGGGACAGCCTGCCGACGCCATCGACGGCCGTGCGGAGCTGCGGGCCCTTGCCGTCGAGGGTCTCGGAGACGGTGTCCAGTGCCGTGGACAGCCGGTCGACGTCGATGTCCTCTGACTTCGTGGTCAGGGTCGACAGCGCGTCGGGCAGGTCGTAGGGCGCCGCCGTCCGCGTGCGCGGTATCGGGTCAGCGCCGTCCAACTCGCCGTCGCCGGCCGGCGTGAGCTTGAGGAACTTGTCCCCCAGCACGGTGGCGACGGAGACCGCCGCGGACGTCTGTGACCCGAGGACGACCTCGGGGTCGGTGACCCGGAAGTCCACGCGGACGTCCGGGCCGTCGAGCTCGACGGCCGTCACCCGGCCTATGTCGAAGCCGCCCACCTTCACCGGATCGCCTTCCTTGAGGCCGCCGGCCTCGGAGAACAGGGCGCTGTGGCCAGTGCCACCGATGTTCAGCAGAGCGGTGGAGTTCAGCGCGAGGCCCAGCACGACCAGGATGGCGGCCAGGCCGACGGCGCCCACGACCACCGGGTTCTTGTCACGGAAGCGAATCATGGGAGTCGACACCTCGGGGTGTTCTGGCTGGACCCGAAGACGGGCGAGGTGATGGGCTGTCCTTCGGGGCCGGTCACCTTCACCTGGACGCTGCACAAGTAGAAGTTGAAGAATGAGCCGTAGGACCCGACGCGGTCCAGCGACTGGTAGGCGACCGGCAGCTGGGCCAGCACCGCGTTGAGCGAGTCCTTGTTGTCGGTGAGGACCGTGGCCGTACGGCCTACCTCGGCGATGGTGCCCTGGAGCGGCCCGCGCACCTCGCCGAGCAGCCCGGCGAGGTCACCTGCGAAGCCGTTGATCTCGCTGATCGAGGCGCCGATGGTCTCGCGGTCGCCAGCCAGCCCGGACACGAGCTGTTGCAGCTGGTCCAGCGTCTGGCTCAGCTGCTCGTCCCGCCCGTCCACGGTGCCGAGGACCTCGTTGAGGTTGGTCACGACCCGGCCGATGACGGCGTCACGGTCGGCGAGGGTCCCCGTCAGCGAGGCGGTGTGCCGCAGCAACGAGTCGACGGTCCCGCTCTGGCCCTGCAGCGTGCCGATGAGATCCGTCGCGAGGTCGTTGACCTGCTGCGGCTGCAGTCCCTGGAAGAGCGGCTTGAAGCCGTTGAGCAGGACGTCGAGGTCGAGCGCGGGCACGGTCCGCGTCGTGGGGATGACGACCTCGGGGTCCTGCGGAGCGGTGTCCCCCGCCCCGTCGGCCAGCTCCAGGTACCGGTCACCGATGAGGTTCTCGTAGCGCACGAGCACCTTGGTGCCGCCCAGGACGGGCTGGTCCTCCCGGACGTCGAAGCTCACCGCGACCTGGTTGTCCTTCGACATCGCGATGCCGGTGACCTGGCCGACGTCGACTCCGGCGACCTTCACCAGGTCGCCCTGCTGCACACCGCTGACGTCGGTGAAGTCGGCGGTGTAGGTCGAGGTGGAGACGCCCAGGGTCCCCCGCCCCAGCGTGACCCAGAGGAGGCCGCCGAAGAACACGCCGACGAGCAGGAAGGCGATGACCTTGATCAGCTCGCTACGGACCTTCATCGGTCGCCTCCGGCGGCGGTGGCGAGTGGTCCGAAGAGGATCCTCGCGAAGTCCTGTGTGCCGACCCGCAGGTCGTTGCCCGTGTTCGGGTTCGGGTCGGCCCCGGTGTCCGTGCGCAGATGTGGGCTCGGCCGCTCGTCGGGATCGAGGTACAGGAGACCGTGGCAGGCGGGACCGTTGCCGGCCGCGATCTCGGGGAGGTCGTCCGGCGCCGTGTAGGGCGCCTGACCGATGCTCAGCGTGGTGTTCAGCCGCACCTCCCCCGACTCCCCGCCGACGACGGGCTCCAGGAGCTTGCGTGTCTCGTCGAGGCCGGTGACGAAGCAACCGAGACCGGGGTTGTAGCGGTTCAGCAGCGCAGCCGGGCTGCGCAGCAGGTCGAGTGCTGTCACCAGGTGGGCACGATTCTGCGACAGCAGGTCGTTCGCGTTCCCCGCCAGCGCCGTGACGTCGAGGAGGAACCCGTCGAGCTGGTCCGCCTCGTCCACGATGGATCCGCCGGTCACGGTCAGGTTGTCCAGCACGCGTATGAAGTCCGGGCTGATGTCCGCGAACGTCTGCGTGGTGGTGGCGAGGTCCTGGAGGTCGCGCTGCAGGACGGGCAGCTTACGGTTGATCTTCGCCAGGTAGCCGTCCGCCGTGCTCGCGAATCCGGCGATGTCGTCACCTCTGCCGTCGAGCGCCTTCGACAGCTCGCCCAACGTCGCGTTGATCTTGCTGGGGTCGACCGTGCGCAAGACGACGGCGAGGTTGTCGAACACCGTGTTGACCTCGACCGTCACCTGGCGGTTGTCCAGGACGGCGCCGCTGCGCAGGGGAGTCGCGCTCGGGCTGTCCGGCAGCGCGAGCGCGACGTTCTTCGCCCCGAAGATCGTCGCGGGCTGGATCTCGGCGAGCACGTTGGCGGGGATCCGCTCGATCTCGTCCGGGTCGAGACCGAGGACGAGCTCGACACCGTCGCCGTCGGGACGGACGTCGGTGATCGTCCCGACCTGGACACCCCGCAGCGTGACGGAGTTGCCGGCGTCCATGACCAGGCCGGCCCTGTCCGCCTTCAGCGTGACGGGCACCCGGCTGACGAAGACCTGGGCGTAGAAGGCCGCGGCGAGCGCGAAGAGACCGACGAGGACGCCGATCATGGCGACGCCGACGACGCGGGTCCTGAGCGTGTCGTTCACGATCTCCTCACCCGGCCAGGTGGAAGGTGTTGAAGTTGGCGTACAGCGCCATCGCGACAAGGAGATTGACGATCATGACACCGGACAGGGACGAGCGCACCGACCGCCCCACGGCCTCCCCCACACCCGCCGGGCCGCCGTTGGCGGTGTAGCCGTAGTAGGTGTGGATCGACATCACCACGATCACCATCGCCACGACCTGGATGTACGCGAAGAGGATGTCGAGCGGGCTCAGGTAGAGGAAGAAGTAGTGGCTGAAGTTGCCCGCGCCCGTGTCGTAGAAGAAGACCAGGATCAGGTAGTCCGCCAGGAAGCCCGCGAGCGAGCCGAAGACGTAGAGCGGCGTGATGACGATCAGCCCGGCCAGCACGCGGGTGGTGACCAGGTACCGCATCGAGGGCACCGACATGACCTCGAGCGCGTCGATCTCCTCCGAGATCCGCATCGAGCCGATCTGCGAGGTCGTCGCCGCGCCGATCGTCACCGCGAGGGCGACGCCAGCCAGCAGGGGCGTGGACAGTCGCGCCGTGAAGTACGCCGCCAGCAGCGGCGACAGCGAGCCGACACCGATGTTGGACGACGACTCGAAGCCCTGCGCTGCGGCGACGGCGCCCGCGAAGAAGGTGATCGAGCCGACGATGACCGCCGACCCGCCGACCAGGGCGAGCGCGCCCGCCCCCATCCCCATCTCCGCGATGAGGCGCAGCAGCTCCTTCTTGTACCGCCGCAGCGTGGCGGGGACCGAGCCGACGACCTTCCCGTAGAACAGACCCTGCTCACCGAGGGTGTCCAGGACACGCAACGGGCTGCTCGCGACACGCCTCACCGTCACGCCCGCGTTCCGCATTGCCATTCCGTCTCCTACAGGACTGCGAACTGAACGATGGTGATGGTCAGGCTCACCGGGACCAGCACGGTGATCGTGATGACCACCGCCTGGTTGACGGCGTCGCCGACACCCTTGGACCCGCCGGAGACCGTGAGCCCCCGGTAGCACGCGATCAGCGCGGCGATGATCCCGAAGACCAGCGCCTTGATCATGCTGAAAAGCAGTTCGGCCGGCCCGGTGAACAGCGGGACGCTGTCGACGTAGGCGCCCGGGGTCGCCCCCTGCAGGTACACGCTGAAGAAGTAGCCGCCGATCAGCCCGCCGGCCCCGATGATGAAGTTCAGGACCTGCGCCACCACGACCATCGCCAGCATCCGGGGCACGACGAGCCGCTGGATGGGGTCGATGCCCAGGACCATCATCGCGTCGATCTCCTCGCGGATGGTCCGGGCGCCGAGGTCGGCGCAGATCGCGGTGCCACCGGCGCCCGCCACCACGACGACCGTGACGAACGGCCCGATCTGCTGGATGGACGCGATGCCGGCGATGCCGCCCGAGAGGTCGAGGGCTCCGAGGTCCTTCAGCAGCAGGTTGACCTCGAAGATCACGAGCAACGTGAAGCCGAGCATGACCAGCAGCGTCGGCACGATCGAGACGCGGATGATGAACCACATCTGGAGGATCGCCTCGCGCCACTGGAAGGGGCGCCGGAACATCGCCTGGAAGGTGTCCAGGGACATCGCGATCAAGCCGCCGAGCGGCTTCAGCGGTCTCGCGAGCGCCGAGGTCGGTCCCGTCGCCATCGTCGACACACTCTCCTGTCCTGCGGCCTCCGGTGGCCCGCGCTACGTCTTTAACGAGGGTTCGAAGAGCAAGTGACGGACAGAGTGTCCGAAAGTTCAGCGCCGCTCTCGGATCACTCTTTCGGTGGGTGCCACCGGCGGCGACGTCGGCCTGTTCCTGACAGGCGTCACGTCCGGGGGGTTCGCGCGTTGAATCAGTTGAATTCAAGAGTCGAATGTCGAACGAGAGGGGCCTCGGTGCCCGGTCCGGTGGCGAAACCCCTGGCGGAGCGACGCGCCCTCATGGCGGCGCGCCTGGCCCCCGCAGTCCTCGACCTGCTCGGGTCGGGTCTTCGCTACCGAGACCTGAGCGTCGAGCAGATCGCCAATGCCGCGGGCATGGCGCGCTCGACGTTCTACGCCCATTTCGACGACAAGAGCCATCTGCTGGCACTGCTTGCCCGCGACGTCGTCGACGAGGTCGTGGCCGCCGGGACCGACTGGACCGATCTACGCGGAGACGCCACTGAGGCAGACATGCGAGCCGCCTTCGCCGCGATCCTGGACACCTACCGACGGCACCGTGTGATGATGGAAGCGCTCACCGAGGAGTCCTCCCACGACCGTCGGGTCCGCTCGGAGTTCGAGCGCATGTACACGCTAGCGCGACAGCTCATCGCCGAGCACGTGGCGGAGGGCCAGGTCCGGGGGACGGTCGACCCGTGGATAGACGCGGAACCGACCGTCGCCTGGCTGGTCGCCATGTTGGACCGTGGCCTCTACCTGCACGCCCGCCGCGGCGAGCTCACCGACGAGCGGTCCGTGTCGGCGCTCGCAGCCGTCGTCTGGCGCACGCTCTACGCCGGAGCGCCACGCCGGGCACCCGCCCGGAACTGATGAGGGCTCCCCGCCGGTGAGACGGGGAGCCCTCGGGTCAGCGGTCGATCAGGCGGTCACGTATTTCTTCTTCAGGTCGCCCTTGACCAGCTTCCCGGTCTCCGTCCGGGGGAGGTCGTCGACGAACTGGACGCTCCGTGGCGCCTTGAAGTGCGCAATCTTGGACTTCACGAAGGCGATGATCTCCTGTTCCAGCTCGGGCGAGGTCTCCACGCCGGGCCGCGGCTGTACGAAGGCCTTGACCGACTCCCCCATCTCGGGGTCCGGGACACCGATTACCCCGACGTCGAGGATCGCCGGGTGCAGCGCGAGCACGTTCTCGATCTCCTGCGGGTAGATGTTGACCCCGCCCGAGATGATCGTGAAGGACTTGCGGTCGGTCAGGAAGAGGAAGCCTTCCTCGTCGACGTAGCCGATGTCCCCCAACGTCGTCCAGTTCGCGTGCTCGGGATGCTGTGCCTCGCGGGTCTTCTCCGGGTCGTTGTGGTAGAGGAACGGCGTGGTCTCGCGCTCCACGAAGACAGTGCCGACCTCGCCGGTCGCTGCCTCCTTGCCCTCGTCGTCACAGATGTGAAGGGTCCCGACGACCGCGCGTCCGACCGAGCCCGGCTTGGACAGCCAGGTCCTGCTGTCGATCATGGTCATGCCGTTGCCCTCGGTCCCCGCGTAGTACTCGACCAGGATCGGCCCCCACCAGTCGATCATCGCCTGCTTCACGTCGACCGGGCACGGCGCCGCGGCGTGCACGGCGACCCGCAGCGACGCCACGTCATAGCCGGCACGGACGTTCTCGGGCAGCTGGAGCATCCGGACGAACATGGTGGGCACGAACTGCCCGTGGGTGATCCGCTGGTCCTGGATCACCTGCAACGCGGCCTCGGAGTCGTACTTGCGCAGCATGACCACGGTGCCGCCATGGGCCATCACCGCGCCGCTCCAGCGCAGGGGCGCCGCGTGGTAGAGCGGGGCCGGAGTGAGATAGCGGGTGTCCGGACCGATGCCGAAGGCCTGGCCGACGAGCCCGACCAGCGGATCGCCGATCTGGTCCACCTGCACCGGCGGAAGCGGCGGTCGCACGCCCTTGGGGCGACCGGTCGTGCCGGAGGAGTACAACATCGGCGCGCCCTGGGGCTGGTCGTCGAACGGCTCCGCCGAGGCCTGCGCCAACGCGTCCTCGTAGGACGCGTACCCCTCGACCGGACCCCCGAACGCCAGCTTGAGCCGCGCACCCACTCCCGCACGGTCGACCGCCGTGGCGAGTTCGGCCTTGGCCTGCGAGACGACCAGCGCCGCGGCACCCGAGTCGTTGGCGATGTAGGTGACCTCGTCAGGTGCCAGGTTGTGGTTCACGGCCGTGACGTAGAGCCCCGACCGCATTGCGGCCCAGTAGACCTCGAAGGCCCGCAGGTTGTTCTCGGTCAGCAGCGCCACGACGTCGCCGGGGCGCAGACCGGCGTCGTGGAAGACGTGCGCGAGGCGGACCGACCGGTCCTCGAGGTCACCGTAGGTGAGCTCCTCCCCCGTGTCCGCCAAGAGAGCGGCAACCTTCTCCGGGGTCTCGGCGGCGTACTTGCCTGGGTACATGGCTCGGCCTCCACGTCGGTGTGTTGCAGGTCCGGACCGTCGCGCCGGGCAACGGTATTTAATCTGTCTTAAGTTTAGAGGCACGCCGCCGTCGCGTACAAGGTCGGTACGGACCCGCGACGGCCCGTCGGTGACAGGCGGTCTGCCACTGATCACCCACGGCCACGGCATCGTTGACTCGCGGATAGAAAAATGTCAGCCTGACCGGCAGGTCC
Organism: Pseudonocardia sp. NPDC049154; assembly: GCF_040648315.1. Taxonomy (NCBI): domain Bacteria; kingdom Bacillati; phylum Actinomycetota; class Actinomycetes; order Pseudonocardiales; family Pseudonocardiaceae; genus Pseudonocardia; species Pseudonocardia sp. NPDC049154. The sequence continues at coordinate 28,044 of NZ_JBEZDN010000014.1, read as the reverse complement.
GAGGCCGACGCGGTCCCGGCCTTCCCCCTTCCACCGGTCACGACAGGGAGAACTCCATGCCCGGCTTCGCCAATGAGGACGAGCTGTTCAAGTACGTCGGAGGCATCTTCGAGAAGGGCTTCGCCGACCCCGAGCTGGGAGAGAAGATGGCGTCGACCGGGATGGTGTTCGAGACCCGATGCACCGAGCCGGACTCCTCCGTCGTCGTCGATCTGGCGAACCACAAGGTCTACAAGGGCGGTGAGGGCGGCCCGACCCCGGACGCCGCACTGATCATGTCGACCGAGACGGCCAACGCCTACTGGCAGGGCAAGGTGAATCTTCCGTTCGCCATGGCCCGCAACAAGATCAAGGTCGAGGGAAACGTGGCCAAGCTGCTCGCGCTCTCGCCGCTCGGCAAGAAGCTCTTCCCCGTCTACGTCGAGGCGCTCAAGGCGGACGGCCGGGAGGACCTGCTCGTCTGACGCGGACGAACGTGGACGACGGAGGGGGTGGCTACCGCGGTGGCCACCCCCTCTGCATGCGTCGACCGAAGCCTCAGAGTCGCTCGATGATGGTGACGTTGGCCTGCCCACCGCCCTCGCACATCGTCTGCAACCCGTAGCGACCGCCCGTCCGCTCGAGCTCGTGCAGCATGGTGGTCATCAGCCGGGCGCCCGTGGCTCCCAGCGGGTGGCCGAGCGCGATGGCGCCGCCGTTGGGATTCACCTTCGCCGGGTCGGCTCCGGTCTCCTTGATCCACGCCTGGACCACGGACGCGAAGGCCTCGTTGATCTCGACCGTGTCGATGTCTCCGATGGAGAGGCCCGTCTTCTTCAGGGCGTACTCCGTCGCCGGGATCGGCGCGGTGAGCATCCAGACCGGGTCCGCCCCGCGGACCGACACGTGGTGGATACGGGCCCGCGGGGTCAACCCATGGGTCTTCACCGCGTTGTCCGAGGCGATGAGCAGGGCGGCGGCCCCGTCGGAGATCTGGCTGGACACCCCGGCGGTGAGCCTGCCGCCCTCGCTCAGGGTCTTCAGGCCTGCCAGCTTCTCCAGTGAGGTGTCCCGCCGGGGCCCCTCGTCCACAGCCACGTCGCCGACCGGGACGATCTCCCGCTGGAAGCGACCCTCGTCGATCGCCCGCAGCGCCCTGTGATGGCTCTCCAGCGCGAAGACCTCCATGTCCTCCCGGGAGAGCTCCCACTTCTCGGCGATCATCTCCGCGCTGCGGAACTGGGTGATCTCCTGGGTCCCGTACCGCTGCACCCACCCCGGGCTCGAGGTCCACGGGTCGGTCGCGCCGTACGGCTCGCCCGCGGCGAACGAGCTCAGGATCGGGTACTGGCTCATATTCTGTACGCCACCGGCCACCACCAGGTCCTGAGTGCCGGACATGACGGCCTGGGCGGCGAAGGACACCGCCTGCTGGCTCGACCCGCACTGCCGATCCACCGTCGTACCCGGCACGGTGTCCGGCAGTCCCGCGACCAGCGCACAGGTCCGCGCGATGTCACCCGCCTGGGCACCGATGGCGTCCAGGCAGCCGTAGATGACGTCGTCGATCGCCGCCGGATCGATGCCCGTCCGGTCCACGAGGTGCCGGATCGGGTACGCGCCGAGATCAGCCGGGTGCACCCCGGACAGTCCGCCCTTGCGGCGCCCGACCGGCGCCCGGACGGCGTCGACGATGTAGGCCTCGCCCATGAGTTCCACTTCCTCGGTGTGTTCGGCGACCGCGGGTCAGCCCGCGGCCTTGGCGGCCGCGGCCGCGTTCCGCTTCTCGGCGAACGCCAGTGCGTCCGCCCAGCTTGTGCGTCGTCCGATCTGGACCCGGTACTTCATCACATCCGCCCGCCGGTCGAGGGTGAGCGCGCCGGTCAGCCGGTCCCCGGTGCGGTAGAGGGCGACGAACTTCTGCTCCTCCACCGAGCCCGACACCACCTTGACCTCGTCGGCGTCGGGCACCCCCACGAACTGGATCCGGCTCGAGTACCAGTCCGACCAGAAGTAGGGGACGGTCTCGTAGGGCTTCGCGGAGGCCGGGTCGATCGCGTTGTGCGCGGCGGCTGCCCCCTGCTCCGCGGCACTCGTCCAGTGCTCGATGCGCATGAGGCCACCGGTCGGGCCGTCGTCGAACAGGGGGTTGCGCCACCGGACCACGTCTCCGGCGGCGTAGACCCCGGGCAGCGAGGTGGCGAGGTACTCGTCCGCCACGACGCCGTTGTCCAGCTTCAGTCCCGAGCCCTCGAGCCACTCGGTCTCCGGGATCGCACCGATACCGACGACGACCAGGTCCGCGGGCAGCACCGTGCCGTCGGCCAGCCGCACCCCGGTGACCCGGTCGGTACCCTCCAGCCCGTCGACCCCGACGCCGCAGCGCAGGTCCGTGCCCTGGGCCGCGTGCAGGGCCGACAACGCGGTGCCCATCTCCTCGCCGATGGCCCGCACGAGGGGTGTCCCCTGAGCCTCGACGATCGTCGCGGGCAGACCGCGTTTGCGTGCGCCGGACGCCACCTCGGACCCGATGAAGCCGGCGCCGACCACGACCGTCCGGGCGCCTGCGTCGAGCGCCGCGCGGACAGCCACGGCGTCGTCCAGGGTGCGCAGCGCGTGCACCCCGCCGAGGCCCTCGGTGCCCGGCAGCATCCGGGCTCGGGCACCGGTCGCGATCACCAGCCGGTCGTAGCCGACGCGCCGGTCGCCGACGACCACCTCGCCGGCATCCGGGTCGACCCCCGACGCGGGCTCCCCCAGGACCAGCTCGATCCCGAGGTCCTCGCGGAGGTGGTCCACCTCGCGGAAGTGCACCGCGGGCACCTCCGCCTCGTCCAGGTACGCCTTGGACAGCGGCGGGCGGTCGTAGGGCAGGTGCTGCTCGGCACCCACGAGGGCGATCGGTCCGCGATGCCCTGCGTGCCGCGCGGCTTCGGCGGCCCTCAGACCTGCGAGGGAGGCCCCCACGATCACGAGACGAAGGTCCTGGGGCGGCGTCATCGGTGGCACCTTCCGTCGGGAACTTTTGAATTGAGAATAAACTTTGCCGGAGGGTGCGTCAACGCGGCGGCGCCGGACGGACGGGGCCGGCACCGCAACGCGGACTACTTGACGACGCAGCCGGCGTCGATCGGCAACGGCACCCCGGTCACGTAGCGCCCCTCGTCGGAGGCCAGGAACAGCAGCGCGTTGCTGACGTCGACCGGCTCCACCCACGGGATCGGCAGGGCGTTCATCGACTGCGACGCCGGCGCGAAGTCCTCGCGGGTCGGGTTCTCCAGGTCTGGCCGAAAGAGCTTCCACGACGCCTCGTTCATGATCATCGGCGTGTCGACCTGCGTCGGGTGCAGGCTGTTCACGCGGATGCGCTGGGGGCCGAGCTCGACGGCGAGGGTCTTCATGAGTCCGACGACACCGTGTTTGGCCGAGACGTAGTGCCCGATGTTCGGGTAGGCCTGCAGGCCGGCCGCCGAGCTCGTCAACACAATGGCGCCGCCGCGGCCGCCGACGAGGATGTGCGGCACCGAGACCTTCACGGTGTGCCACACGCCGGTCAGGTTGATGTCGATCATCTGCTGCCAGGTCTCGTCCGACATCTCATGCGTGAGCTGGGGCGTCCCCCCGATGCCGGCGTTCGCGGACACGATGTCGAGCCTGCCCAGCTCGGCCACGGCCGCGTCGACACCGGCGGTGAGGGCGTCGAGGTTCCGCACGTCGACGTCGAGCGCGATGATCCTGCGGTCGAGCTTCTCGACCTCGGCCACCGTCTCCGCCATCTCCTCGGCGGTACCCGTCCGGTACGGCATGTTCTCGATCTGCGTCGTGACATCGACCGCGATGATGTCGGCGCCCTCCTCCGCGAGGCGGACCGCATGACTGCGCCCCTGTCCGCGTGCCGCTCCCGTGATGAGCGCGACCTTGCTCGCCACCCGTCCTGCCATGCTCCGACGACCTCCACTCCCGACCGGCCACCTGCCGGTCCGCGCTCGACCGGCCGCACCCGCTGGACCCCGACGGATTCGGCCGCGGGCCACCTTCGCGGGCGCCGCACGGTCGGCCTCACGGCGATCCTATGCCGAATCGAACACCGATTAGAATGCCAGTCGCCCCGGAGGGCGATCGACGCCGTCGGCAGGGCGTGTTTTCATTCACATTCGAAATCAGCAGGACTGAAGGGCGGTACGGATGCCACTGGTGCCCGCGACCGACGCCGTCTACCTCTGGGCGGAGTCCGGCACGAGCCCGAGCCACGTCGTCGCCCTCCAGATCTTCCGGCCGGGAGCCGACGCATCCTCGATGCTGCTGGACGATCTCTATGCACGGATGACCGACCCGGCCGGACTCAAACCCTCGTTCCGCCGCAGGCCCTACCGGTCCCTGCGGACGGCCGGACAGTTCGCGTGGGCCGAGGACGAGGACGTCGACCTGACACTCCACATCCGCCGCGTCGGCCTCCCGCATCCCGGGCGGATCCGCGAGTTGCTCGAGTACGTCGCGTCCTTTCACGAGACGCCGCTACCCAGGGATCGTCCGCTGTGGGAGGCACGGCTGGTCGAGGGTCTGACGGACGGCCGGTTCGCGATCTGCACCAAGATGCACCATGCGCAGTTCGACGGGGTGAACATGGGCAGGCACCTGCTCGGCGGCCTGTCACCCGATCCGTCGGCACGTGGCGCCACCGCCCCATGGATCCGACCTCGCGACGCCCAGCCACCGAAGGCGCGCGCCCTCGGCCGGACCCTCGACGTCGCGGCCGTGGTCGGCGAAGTCGCCCGCTCACTGCCGGGCTTCCTGCGCGCGACAGCCGACGTGCTCTCGCCCCGGGGGGCGCCGCCTCCCTTCGCCGCGCCCGCGACCCGCTTCAACGGTCCGGTCTCGGCGGCGCGGCGGTTCGCGGGGGACGCCTGGCCGAAGCAGCGCCTGCGGGACGTCGCCGCCCGGGCGGGGACCACTACGAACGACGTCGCCATCGCCATGTGCGCCGGGGCCTTGCGGACCTACCTGGCCGAGTTGGGCGAACTGCCTGATCGACCCCTGGTCGCGATGGTTCCGGTGGCGTTCGACCCGTACGGGTCGGACGCACGTGACGGCAACGGCTGGGCCGCAGTCCTGTGCGACCTCGCCACCGACACCGACGACCCGCGCGAGCGGCTGAGCCGGGTCCACGCCTGCACCAGCCACAGCAAGCGGGTCATGTCCGGGCTCGACCAGGTGTCGGCCACCGCGGTGGGCGCCATCGCGATGGGCGGTGCGGTGCTGAACCTGCTGCCGGGTGTGCCGGAGCTGCCCCGCCCGCCGTTCAACATCATCATCTCGTCCGTCCCCGCGGTGTCCCGGCGGCTGTACCTGGACGGGTGCGAGCTCACGGACAACTACCCGGTCTCCGTTGTCGTCGACGGGCAGGCGCTCAACATCACGATGGTCTCCTACGTCGACGATCTCGCCTTCGGCATCAGCGGGTGCCGCCGATCGGTCCCACGCCTGCAGCGGCTGCTGGGCCACCTCGAGGACGCACTCGTCGAACTGGAGAAGGAGTTCACCGAGACCCGCTGACTTTCCTGTTCACTTTTTCTCATGCGCGTTCTATTTTCGCTGGGTCCCGTCTCAGCGGCGAGGGGAAGTGGCATGGGCGAGAGGTTCACCGGCAGGATCGCGCTGGTCAGCGGCGCAGGTGCGGGAATAGGCCGAGAGGTCGCCCTCGCGCTCGCCACGGAGGGTGCCCGAGTGGTGGCCGGCGATGTCAACCCGGCGGCGCTCGAGAAGCTGGCGGCAGAGGCGCCGATCGTCACCGTGGCCGGTGACTCCTCCGGCGAGGACACCGCGGACCGTATGGTGGCCGCCGCCCTCGACCTGGGCGGCCGTGTCGACCTGGTGGTGAACAACGCTGGCGTGCACCGCAGCGTGCCCCCTGAGTCCATGTCCCCCGCCGACTGGCGGCGGGTGATCGACATCAATCTGAACGGCTACTTCTACCTCGCTCGTGCGGCGGGTGAGGTGATGATCCGCCAGCGCTGGGGCGTCATCCTCAACATCGCCTCCACCGCGGGCGTCGCGGCCTCGCTGAACAGTGCCGCCTACGTGGCCTCCAAGCACGGCGTGGTCGGGCTGACCAAGGCACTTGCCGTGGACTGGGCGCGCTACGGGATCCGGGTGAACGCCCTCGGCCCCGGCCTGACGTCCACGGACATGGTCCGGGGGTTCGCCGAGTCGGCCCCGGACCTCTACGCCGTGCGCGAACGCCGGGTGCCCCTCGGCCGCGCGGCGGCGCCGAGCGAACAGGCCGCGACCGCCCTGTTCCTGCTGTCGGACGACTCCGCGTACACCACCGGACAGACGCTGGTCGTGGACGGCGGTGGCGCCGCGCTGTACTCCGGCTACGAGGCCCCCGCCCGGGAGCGGTGATGTCGACCGGGACCTCGTATGCCACTGCGGACCTCGACGAGGCCCGCGCCCACGTCAGCCGGACCTTCTCCGAGCACGACCTGCGCCTGGTCGGCGGCGGGCTCGACTTCCGGCTCGATCTCGTGCCGTCGGCGCGCCTGACGGTCGGCCGTATGACCTACGGCGCCGACGCCACCCTGGCCGGCCCCGCCATGCGGACCTGCTACCACGTCAACCTGGCAACCTCCGGGGAGTCCCGGGTCTCCCAGCACGGCCGACGGGAGACGACCGGGGTCGGCGAGGCGGGCGTCGCCTTCCTTCCGGACGGCCCGCTCGAGGTGCAGTGGAGCCCGGACGCCGTGCAGTACGCGCTCAAGTTCCCCAAGGAGTTGCTCGAGTCGCACGCCGCGAAGCTCGCGGGCACGCCCCAAGGGGAACCGATCCACTTCGACCTGACCTTCGACATCTCCTCCCCGGGCGGTCGGGCCCTCGTGGCCACCGCGGCCTTCCTGCACGCGGAGCTCTCCCGGCCCGGCGGCCTGGCCGACATGCCCCTCGCCTGCCATGAGCTCGAGGCGGCACTGATGACGCAGCTGCTGATGGTGGTGCCCAGCCAGTTCACGGGTCGGTTACGCCGCCCGGGCGGCTCGTCGCGGCACCGGCGCATCCGCGCGGCCGTCGCGTACCTCGACGAGCACCCGGAGCGCGAGACGAGCACCGCCGACCTCGCCGAGCTCGCGGGCATCGGCCCGCGCGCCCTGCAGGCCGGGTTCCGGGACCTCGTCGGTATGTCGCCCCGCGCGTACCTGCGGGCCGTCCGGCTCGACCGGGTCCACGAGGAGCTCGCGCGCGGCGGCCGACCGGTGACCGAGGTGGCCGCTTCCTGGGGCTTCTACCAGCCCGGACACTTCGCCCGGAAGTACCGGGAGCGGTTCGGGGAGCTCCCCTCGCGCACCGCTGGGCGCTGACCTTCGTTCCCGGCACGTCCCCCCGCGCTCACGCCATGGTGACGACGGTCTCAGTCCTCCTAGTTTGATCGCGGAGCCGGCGCGAGGCCTGCGTCGACGCACGAGGAGGATACCGATGTCCGATCGACCGACCACCACGACGAGCCCCCCGCTCGTGTTGGAACGCGCGGCGGTCGAGGGCAGCTGTCCGCGATGCGGGGTGACCGAGCTGCGCCGCTATCCCGTCCTCTCGGAGGGCGGCTGGTTCCAGGTGGTGAAGTGCCAGGCGTGCCTGTTCTCGGTGAGCCGGGAGCGCTGGAACCTGCTCGGCCCCATCCAGCTGCTGTCGGACACGGTCTGAGGAGGGCGAGATGATCGCAGTCGACGTGGGCGGCACGTTCACCGACGTGGTGAGCCTGCAGGACGGCGTGGTGCGGACGGCGAAGGTCTCGACGAACGTCGCCGACGTGCACGAGCCGGTGCTGGCCGGCGCCGCGGAACTCGGCGTGGCGGGCTCGTTGGTCTTCAACCACGCCAGCACCCACGGGCTCAACGCCGTGATCACCCGGCGGCTCCCCAAGATCGGCTTCCTCACGACGGAGGGGCACCGCGACATTCTGGACATGGGCCGGGTCTGGCGGCCCGCCCACGCCATCATGGATCCCCGGTGGCGTCGCAGCTTCGGCGACGCCGCCCGCCCACTGGTCCCCCGCTACCTGCGCCGCGGGATCCGGGAGCGGATCACCGCCGACGGCGGCGTGTTGTTCGAGCTCGACGAGGCCCAGGCGCGCTCCGAGCTGGAGGTGCTGCGCCGCTGCGGCGTCACCGGCGTCGCCGTCTGCCTGCTGAACGCCTACGTGAACCGCCGGCACGAGGAGCGGCTGCGCGAGCTGGTGCAGGAGGTGCTCGACGACGTGCCCTGTTCGATCTCCAGCGAGGTCTCGCCGCTGGCGAAGGAGTACGCCCGGGCGTCGACCACCGTCGTCGACACCTTCATGAAGATCATCTACTCGGACTACACGGGGCGCCTGCAGAAGGGTCTGGCCGATCTGGGCTTCACCGGCAGGCTCAACTTCGCCGACTGCGCCGCCACCCTGGTCCCGGCCGAACGGGCGATGGAGCAGCCGTTCCGGATCGTGTTCAGCGGCCCCGCCGCAGGCACCGTCGCGTGTGCCCACTTCGGCGCGATGATCGACGAGCCGAACCTGCTCTGTGCGGACGTCGGCGGCACCTCCTGCGACATCAGCGTCGTGACCGACGGTGCCCCCTTCGTGGAGACGACGTTCGAGCTCGAGCACGACCTCGTGGTGAACGCGCTGGCCAACGACATCTCCAGCATCGGCGCGGGCGGTGGCAGCATCGTCTCGATCGGCCCGTCGGGTGAGATCGAGGTCGGGCCGGCCAGTGCGGGGGCCGACCCGGGTCCGGCCTGCTACGGACGCGGCGGCAGCCAGCCGACCACGACGGACACCTGCCTGATGATCGGCATCATCGACCCGGAGTCGTTCGCCGGGGGCAAGGTCGCGCTCGACCTCGACGCCTCCCGTCGGGCGTTCGAGTCGCTCGACACCGACTTCGACCTCGGCCGTCGGGTTCGCTACGCCTACGAGATGGGTGTGAACAACATCGCCCAGGGCGTGCTCAACGTGGCGATCAAGAACGGGGTGGACCCCCGCGACTACACCCTCGTCGCCTACGGGGCCGCCGGGCCGATGCTCCTTCCTGCGGTGCTCGACACGGTGCAGTGCAAGCAGGTGCTGGTGCCGCCGCACCCCGGGCTGTTCTCGGCGCTGGGCCTGCTCTCCACCGACCAGGTCTTCACCGCGGACCGCAGCCTCTACACCGTGCTCGGACCGGACGCTGCGCCGGCGATCGACGAGATCTACCAGGCCCTCGAGACGCGGCTGTGGGAGCGGCTCGACCCCGGCGCCCAGGTGAGCCTCCACCGCAGCTTCGACGCCCGGCTCGTCGGACAGAGCTGGGAGACTCCGTTCGTCCCCGCTCCGGGGGGCACGATCGACGCCGACGCGATCGGCACCATGATCGGGGCGTTCCACGAGACCTACGAGACCCGCTCGGGCAACCGCTTCGACACGGTCCCGGTGGAGGGCGTGACGTTCCGGGTGCGCGCGGTCGTCGACACGCCGAAGGTCTCCTATCCCGAGCTACCCGAGCGTGCCGCCGGCTCACCGCTGATCCCGACCAAGGTGATCGCCCTCCGCCACCTCGGGGACGGCGCGGACCAGGAGGCGGCGGTCTACGACCGGGAGGCCCTGCGCGCGGGCGACGAGATCTCGGGGCCGGCGGTCGTCGTGGAGAGCCTGTCCACGACCCATGTCGTGGCGGGCCAGCGGATGACCGTCGGTCGCCACGGCGAGCTGCTGATCCGGAAGGGCTGAACGATGACCGAGCACATGCGGCTGCGCGACATGCCCGAGGATGCCTTCGCCGAGACCTACCACTGCGACCGCTTCACCGCGTCGGTGATCACCAACCGGCTCCGGCACGCCGTGGAACACATGTCCACCGGGTTCCTGCGCGAGGCGTTCTCCCCGATCATCCGGGACTGGTACGACTTCGCCTGCACGATCTCCGGGCCGCCGGAGCAGGACTACCCGATGTCGGTGGTCAGCAACAGCCTCGTCGTCTTCCTCGGCACGATGGCCGACGCCGTGCGCAACAGCGTCGAGGAGTACGGGCCGGAGAACCTGCGCCCCGGGGACGTGCTGATCTGCAACGACCCCTACCGGGCCGGCACCCACGTCAACGACGTCTGCTTCATCCACCCCGTATTCGTCGACGACCGCCTGGTGTCCTTCGTGAACCTGCGGGCCCACCAGCTCGACATCGGCGGCACCGTGCCCGGCGGCTTCTCCGGCACCAAGACCAACGTCTACGAGAACGGCCTCGTCATCCCCCCGGTCCTGCTCTACTCGGGGGGCAGGCCGGTCCGGTCGACCTTCAGCCTGATCTTCGACAACTCTCGGTTCGGGGGGCTGTTGCTGCCGGACTTCAAGAGCATCCACCAGCAGCTGCAGCTCGGCGCCCGGCTGGTGCGAGACAACATCGACCGCTACGGGCTCGATGCCTACCTCGGCACCCTGCACTACGCCTGCGACACCTCGGCCGAGCGGATGCAGGACGCGATCGCCCGGATCCCGGACGGCGACTACGAGGGCACGGGGCTCATCGACGCGGACGGGCTCGACGACTCCGTCGACTACTCCGTGCATGTCACCCTGCGCAAACGCGGCCAGGACATCGAGGCGGACCTGTCCGGCACCTCCGCGCAGGCCCGGACCTGCATCAACGCCGGGATGCTGGACTCGAAGACCGCCGTTGCCGTCGGCCTGACGATGCTTCTCGATCCGCACACCCCGTTCACCTCGGGCACGTGGCGGTCCATCGACCTCGTCGCCCCGCCCGGGTCGCTGCTGTCCTCGCTGCCCCCGAGCGGTGGCATCTTCCTGTTCTGGGAGAGCACCGGAGCACTGGTGTCGGCGATCTTCGACGCGCTCAACCCGGTGCTGGGCACGGACGCGGTCGCCGGTGACTACGGGTCCACCAACACCCACAACGCCAATGGTCTGCTCCCTGACGGCACCCCCTGGGCGAACATCGCCCAGTGCGGTGGCGAGCACGGGCCCTGGGGCGCGACGAAGGAAGGCGACGGCGACAGCTATACGGTGCTGTTCACCCTCAACAACCTCGACCCGCCCACCGAGGCCATCGAGCACGACGCTCCGGTCGTGGTGCTCCGCAAGGAGCACGCGATCGACACCGGAGGGCCGGGCACGCACCGCGGCGGCGCGGCGAATCTCAAGGACACCCTCTGGCTGACCGACGCCGAGCACTACAGCTCGCCCTTCCACACGAAGGTCCCCAGCGGCGTCGGGGCGGCGGGTGGCGCGGCCGGCCCGTGCGGCGGGGTGTGGATCTTCCCGCCGGACGGGCGGGACCCGCGCGAAACCGGCCGGCTGATCGGTGTCGACCCCGGTGCGTACGGGGGCAGCGAGCCCGTCGCCGGGGTGCTCGACCCCGCGACGAAGACCCTCGACCCGAGCGCGGGCCGCTACCACTACTTCGCCAGCCGACCGGTGTGGCAGACGAAGGCGGGTGCCGTGTTCCGGTACCTGACCAACGGAGGCGGAGGCTGGGGCGCACCGTTCCGGCGGGACCCGCAGGCCGTGCTCCGCGACGTGCGGGACGAGTACGTCAGTATCGCCGGCGCTGCCCGCGACTACGGCGTCGTGGTGGTCGGCGACCCGCACCACGACCCGGAGGGACTGACCGTCGACGGGGAGGCGACCGCCGCGCTGCGGGCGGGCTAGCGTCCGCACCATGCAGATCGGCCTCTCCACCGGTGACCTCGCCTCCGCCGCCCACGACGCGCGGGCGGCGGAGGCCGCCGGTTTCGACTACCTCGCCTGCGGCGAGCACCTCTTCTTCCACGGCCCCACGCCGAACGCGTTCATCCACCTCGCCGCCGCCGCAGGGGCCACCAGCCGGATCCGGCTGGTCAGCACGATCACCCTCCTACCGCTCTACCCGGCGACACTGGCGGCGAAGCTGGCCTCGGCGCTGGACGTCGCGTCCGGCGGCCGGTTCGAGCTCGGCGTCGGTGCAGGTGGCGAGTTCCCGCCCGAGTTCGAGGCTGCGGGTGTCGACCCGGCCGACCGCTTCCGTCGGCTGGACGAGGGCCTGCGTGTGCTGCGCTCCCTGTTCTCCGGCGGACCGACGACCGTCGAGGGGGAGTTCACGACCGTGCGCGGGCTCGCGCTCCAGCCAGGCCCCGTCCAGTCCGGCGGCCCGCCGATCTGGCTCGGGGGCCGCAAGGAGGGGGCGATGCGCCGCGCAGGCCGGTACGCGGACGTGTGGATGCCGTACATGGTGGATCCGGAGCGGCTGCACCAGACGCTGCAGCGGGTCCGCGAGATGGCGGCCGACCACGACCGGGCACCGTCGGAGGTCGCCGGCGCGGTGTTCCTGTGGACATGCGCGGACCCGGACGGCGCGACCGCGCGGGAACGCGGGATCGCGGCGGTGAGCCGGACGTACGCCCAGGACTTCACGCCGCTCGCCGACCGCTACCTCGCTCTCGGCACCCCCCGCGAGGTGGCGGATCGCTTGCGGGAGTTCGCCGCCGCCGGCGCCGAGCGCATCATCCTGTCGCCCGCCTGCGCCCCGGCCGAGCGCGAGCGGCTGCTGCGCGTGCTGGCCGAGGAGGTGCTGCACGCGGCACGGAGCCGTCCTTGATCGATTCTTGATCGACTTCCGGTACCAGGCGCGGCATCGCCGGGCCCGGTCTCAGCGGCGCAGGTACGGATGCGCCTGGCTCGCGGACCGGGAGGACTCCACCTGCCACGCGGTCGGGAAACGTGGCGCATGGGCACCGACGATCTCGCCGTCGTGGACCCGCGGCTGCGACTGGACGGGATCGACGGACTCCGCGACGCCGACGGGTCCGTGATGCCCACCCTGACTCCGGGCAACACACACCGCCGACGATCATGATCGCGCACCGGCGGCCGATACGATCCTGCACCGCGGGTGACCGCGACGGCGCTAGCGGGCGGCGCCCGCGGGTGAGCCGATCATCGTGGCCAGCCTGCCGAGGACGATCTCCTCCGCGTCGCGGACGATCCGGGAGATCAGCTCGCCGCAGGTCGGGACGTCGCGGATGACGCCCTGCACCATCCCGGCCCACCAGATGCCGGCGTCCAGGTCCCCAGTCTCATAGACCTGAGCCCCGCGCGCCCCCGCGACCAGGTGCCGGATGTCCGGGAACTGCGCCCCCGCCCGCAGCTTCTCGACGACCTCCCGGGAGACCGCATTGTCCGCGACCCGCGCGGTGTTGCGCAGCTCTCGGAAGATGAGCTGGGTGTCCCGCTCCCCCGCTGCGGCTATCCGCTCCTTGACGTTCGAGTGGATCTCCGACTCCACCGTGCACATGAACCGGGTGCCCATGTTGACCCCGTCCGCCCCGAGGGCGAGGGCCGCGGCCAGCCCCCGCCCGTCGGCGATCCCCCCGGAGGCGATGAACGGGATCTCCAGCACGTCCGCTGCCGCGGGCAGCAGCACCAGGCCGGGGATGTCGTCCTCGCCGGGATGGCCTGCGCACTCGAACCCGTCGACCGACAGCGCGTCCACCCCCAGGTCCTGGGCCTTGACCGCGTGCCGCACCGAGGTGCACTTGTGGATCACCTTGATGCCCACGGAGTGGAAGTGCTCCAGGTGCTCCACCGGGTTGGCCCCGGCGGTCTCGACGAACGGCACGCCCTCGTCGATGATCACCTGGCGATACTCCGCGTAGGGCGGCGGGTTGATCGTGGGGAGGATGGTGAGGTTGACCCCGAACCCCTTGTCCGTGAGCTCCCGGGTCCGCCGGATCTCGTCCCGCAGGTCCTCCGGGGTGGGTTGGGTGAGCGCGCTGAGGAAGCCGAGCCCGCCCGCCTCCGCGACCGCGGCGGTCAGCCGCGCGCGGCCGACCCACTGCATTCCACCCTGAACGACAGGGTGCTCGACGCCGAACAGTTTTGTGAACCGGGTATGCACCGGCTCTCCTCTCTCCGTCTCGATGGGCCGCCTCCCCGGGCTCACCTCGTGGCGGCGGTCTCCTCCACCGGTGCCCCCAGGTAGGCGGACACGACTTTGGGGTCCTGCCGCACGTCCGCGGGCAGCCCGTCGGCGATGACGGCCCCGAAGTCGAGCACGACCACCCGGTCACAGATCGACATCACGAACTCGACGTCGTGCTCGATGACCAGGATGCCGATCCCCCACTCGTCCGCCAGCCGACGGACCAGGCGGGCCAGCTCCAGCGACTCCGACTCCGACAGACCCGCCGCACACTCGTCGAGCAGCAGCACGCTCGGCGAGGTCGCGACGGCACGGGCAGCGCCGAGCAACCTGCGCTCACCGTAGGACAGGGCCTGGACGGTGCGGTCGAGGGACGGGCCGAGCCGGAACTCGTGCACCGCCGCCAGGGCCGCTCCACTCAGCGGCGGCGTCCGCGGGAACACCAGGTCCGCTACGTTGGCGAGGGCATCCCGCGGCTCGGACGCCGCCTGGAGGTTCTCCCGCACCGTCAGGTCCTCGAACAGCTCGAGGGACTGGAACGATCGGGTGAGGCCTCGCCGGGCGCGGCCCGTGGCCGACACCCCCGTCACCTCCTCCCCGTCGAGCACGATCCGGCCTGCGGCGGGCCGGGTGAAACCGCTGATGGCGTCGATCAGCGTGGTCTTGCCCGCGCCGTTCGGCCCGATCAGCCCGACGACCTGGCCGGGCTGGATGTCGAGGGAGACGTCGTCGCACGCGACCACCGCGCCGTAGCGGACCGTCAGGTGCTCCACCACGAGCGGCTTCGGGGCGACCCGCCCGACCTCGACACCCTCGATGCCATCGACCGGCTCGGCCGGCTGTGCCTCGGCGGCAGGTTCCGGCGCGGCCTCGGTGCTGCGGCGGCGGAGCCTGGACGCCAGCCAGCGCCCCTGCTCCAGCTGCGCCTTGACCAGCCCGTCCGGTTCCTGGAGCAGCAGCAGGATCAGGATGAGCCCGGAGAGCGCCTGCAGCCAGGACGAGACGCCCTCCCCGAACAGCTCGTCGACCAGCAGGGAGACGACCGAACCCGCCGCGAGCGTCGCACCCACCACCGGGCCGATCAGGAACCCGACGCCGCCGATGACGGCGAGCCCGAGGTAGGTGATGGACAGGTCGTTCGTCAGCTCGGTGAAGACGATCGTCGGTGAGCGGAACAGCAGCATGATCCCGCCGGCCGCGGCGATCGCCGACGCGAGCCCGAACGCGTAGAGCTTTGCCGAGGCGACGTTGATCCCCAGCGACGCCGCGGCGCGCTCGTTGGCGCGGACGGCCACCAGGCGCCTGCCCGCCCGGCCCCTCCGGAGGTTGGCGACCGCGAGGGCACAGACCGTGAAGACGAGGACAGTGACGATGGCGTAGCGCTCGGGAGTGGCGGTGGCGCCGATCTCCAGCCCGAAGAGGGTCGGTGCGCCGACCTCCGCACCGTAGACGCCACCGGTGTACTCGGTGTTGGCGAAGATCATCGCCTCGAGGGCGCCGCCCATCCCGAGGGTGACGATCGCGAGGTTGATGCCCCGGGTGCGGACCGCGGGCAGCGCGAGCACCTGCCCCAACAGCACGCTGCTGAGCACTCCGACAACCGCGGCGGGCACGAACGACCAGCCGAACGAGAGGATGAACCGGCTGGCGACCCACGCGCCGAACGCGGCGACGGCGAACTGGACCAGCGAAATCTGACCCGCGTAGCCGGTCACCACCACCACCGACAGCAGGATGACCGCGATGGCTGCGGTGGTCGTCACCGCGTCGGCCCAGTCGTAGTCCGCGACGAGCAGTAGCCCTACCACCACGACGGACGCGATCACGAGCGGGAGCACCCGCACCCGCCCGGTGCCCAGGGCGGGCTGGCGCTGCAGGAAGTGGTCCCGCATCGGCAGCCCGCGACCTCGGACCACGAGGAACACGACGATGACGACCAGCGGCACGGCCGACGCGAGCCCGAAGGCCCACGTGCCCCACTGCGGCGCGTAGAAGCCGAGCAGGGACTGCGCGACGCCGATCCCCAGCGCACCCGCGAAAGTGACCCAGAAGGAGGTGAAGCCGCCCATGAGCGCTGCGGATACGGTGACGACCAGCAGCGCCGTCATCGCGCCCACGGTGAGGCCTGTGATGGGGACGAGCAGGATCGCAGCTACCGCCGCGAGCACGGAACCGATCGCCCAGTTCACCGCCGCGACGAGGTCCGTCGACCACCCCAGGGAGGCCGCCACCCGGGCGTTCTCCGCGACCGCGGTCGTCGCCACCCCGAAGGTGGTGAACCGATAGACCAGCCACAGCACCACGGTCACCGCCAACCCGCCGACCAGCAGCAGCACCCGGTCCGCGGTAACGGCGATGCCGTCGGACAACGCCCAGACGTCCGTCGGCAGGATATTCTCCGGCCGCTGGACCGACCCGCCGTAGATCTTGGTTCCGAGACCCTGCAGCAGGATCAGCAGGCCGAGGGTGGCAACCACCCGTACGAGCGGCGAGGCCGTGGCAAGGCGGCGCACCACCAGCAGGTGGAACAGCACACCTAGCAGACCCGACGCGAGCAGGGCGCTGAGCAGTGCCGGGACCAACGGCAGCCCCAGCGTCTGCCGGAGCTCGAAGAATGCGAAGGCCCCGACGACCCCGATCCCGCCGTGAGCGAGGTTGAGCACCCCGGACCCTCGGTAGATCAACACCATCCCCTGGGCGGCGAAGGCGTAGAGCGCACCGCTGCCGAGCCCGAGCAGGACGAACTGGACGAACGTCTCCATGCGGGGTCAGCCGCTCTGCGCGAGGTAGGCGGGCAGGACGTCGACGAAGCCGTCCTGGGACTGGACGTAGTGGCCGTCCCGCGCCTCGTACCAGACGAACGAGTTGTTGAACGAGCGGGCGATGGCGGGGTCGGACACCGGCTTGCAGAAGTCGAGCGTCGGCGACATCGAACCGACGTTGACCGAGCAGGCCTGGCCGAGAGCGGTGAGCAGGCTCTCGTTGGTCACCGGTCCACTCACGGTCTTCGCCACGATCTCGAACACCTTGTAGGCCAGGTAGGTGCGCAGCTCGCTGTTGTCGCCCAGCCTGCCCTCGACGCCGGTCAGGTTGCCCGCGGCCTTCATCTGGTTCAGGTAGTCGGTCCAGACCGGGTCCGACCCGGGCGGGAAGTATCCCAGGGACTTGATGCCCTCGGTCTCCTGAGGGAACTTCTTCAGCACGTCCTCGGTCAGCCCGCCGGGGGCAGAGGCGTAGATGCGCCCGCGGAAGTTCTCGGTCACCTGGAGCGACTTCATCGCGGGCAGAGCCTGCTGCGAACTCGACGGAGTGAGCACCATCAACAGGCAGTCGGGGTTGCCCTGGATCCACTGCTGAACGTAGGGGGCCATGTCCGTCGCACCCTCGGGGTACGTCACGGTCCGCACGGGCTGACGCTTGTAGTGCGCCGCGGCCTTCTCGACGTAGGACTGCGTGAAGGGCGCGCTCTGCTCACTGGTGAGCATGGCGATCGTGTTACAGCTGTCGTTCTCCGCAGGCCGGACGCCGTCGGCCATCTGCAGCATCGGCCCGCCGGCCGTAGGGAACGCCATCGGGCTCGTGCTGTCGATCGGCTTGGTCACTGTCCCGCCGATGTACGGGATCTTCGCCTGCTCGAGAATCGGGAAGATCCGGTTGGCCTCGAGGCTGAACCCACCGACCACAGCCGCGACCTTCTCGTCGGCGGCCTTCCGGGCGCAGCGCTCGGCTTCGTTCGGGTCCCCCTTGGTGTTGCAGGGGATGACCTCGACCTTCTGCCCGTTGATCCCGCCTGCCTGGTTGGCCGGCCCCGCGGCGTTCTCCACGATCGTCGGGAGGTGCTCGAAGTCGTAGGTCGCGTTGTCCCAGATGCTGATGGTCATCACCTTCAGGGCGGAGTCGTCCTGGGCCTGACCGGAACCGCACGCCGCCAGGGCCGCCGATGCGGCCAGGGCGAGCGCGGACTGCCGTAGTCCTTTGAGCTTCAACGGTTCTCCTCGTGAGGGGGGCACTCGGACGCCGAGGGCCCGGGGGATTTCAGGACGCCGCCACCTGCGGGCCGGCGAGGTACTCCGATTCGATCTCGTCGATCCGGTCGAGCAGGGCGGCCGCGGTGTCCTGCAGGACCACCCGCCCCTGGCGCAGCACGTAACCGCGGTCGGCGATCCGCAGGGCCTGGCGGACGTGCTGCTCGACGAGCAGCACGCCGCACCCGCGGTCCGCCGCGGCGCGGACGGCGTCGAGCAGCCTGCCGACGATCAGCGGCGCGAGCCCCAGCGAGAGCTCGTCCACCAACAGGACCTCGGGCCGACGGCCGAGCGCCCGCGCGAGGGTCAGCATCTGCTGCTCCCCGCCGGAGAGCAGGCCACCTCGCACCCGCAGGCGCTTGCGCAGGTCGGGGAACAGCTCGAGCGCCGCCTCGACGTCCACCCCGCCGACCCGCAGGTTGTCCTGCGTCGACAGCGAGGGGAACACCGAACGCTCCTCGGGGACGAAGGACAGCCCCTTGCGCGCCCGGACGTGCAGCGGCGCCCCCGTCCGCTCCCCACCCAGCTCGACCTCGCCCGCCATGGCGGGCAGCTCGCCCGCGAGAGTCAGCAGGGTGGTGGTCTTCCCCGCCCCGTTCGGGCCGAGCAGGGCCACGACCTCTCCGGGACGGACCTCGAGGTCGAGGTCGCTGATGGACGGCCTGCCGCCGTAGCCGGCGGTGAGCCCGGTGGCACGCAGTACCGCAGTGCGTACCTGTTCGTCCGTGGTCGTCACTGTCATGCTCCTGAGGTCGTCGTCGGCCCCGTCGGGCGGGTGGTGCACCCGCCTCCCGGACCGGAGGATCAGATGGCCCGGGTCTGCTCGGCCCAGTAGGGGTCGCGCAGCTTCCGCTTGAAGATCTTGCCGGTCTCCTCGCGGGGCAGTTGGTCGTGGAAGGTCACCAGCCGCGGGACCTTGTACCCGCTCATCCGGGACCGGATGTAGTCCTGGATCTCCTCCGCCGTCGCGGTGCGACCGGGTACGAGCTGGACCGCGGCGACGATCGACTCGCCGAAGTCCGGGTCCGGGATGCCGAAGACCGCGCAGTCGTACACCGCGTCGAAGCCGATCAGCGTCGCCTCGATCTCGGCGGGGTAGATGTTGACGCCACCGGAGATGATCATGTCGCGTTTGCGGTCGGTGAGGAAGAGGTATCCGTCGCTGTCCACGTAACCCATGTCCCCGAGCGTCACCAGGGCTCCGCGGGCGACCTCTTGACGCTGCTCGTCGCGGCCCAGGTAGGTGAAGTCGCCCGAGGTCGGGTTGTGGGCGTAGATCTCGCCGACCTCACCGGGTCGAACCGGCTCGCCCGCCTCGTCGACGATCTCGAACCTCAAGCCCGGCAACGGGCGCCCGGCGGTGCCCGGCCGCTGCAGCCACTCCTCGGCGCGGCAGAAGAATGCCACGCCCATCTCGGTGCCGCCGTAGACCTCGTTGATCACCGGTCCCCACCAGTCGATCATCTGTCGCTTGACGTCGATGGGGCACGGACCACCGGTGTGGGTCACCGACCGCAGCGACGAGACGTCGTACCGCGACCGGACCTCCTCCGGCAACCGCAGCAACCGGACGAACATCGTCGGGACCATGGCGATGTCGGTGATCCGGTACTCCTGGATCGCCGCGAGGACGCCCTCGGGGTCGAACCGGGACTGCATGACCAGGATGTCCGCCTCGGCCAGGGCCCGGCGGGCGCTGGAGTCCGGCGAGGAGTGGTAGAGCGGCCCGAGCACGAGGGCGCGGGAACCGGTCGTCATGCCGAAGATCATCCGCTGGCTGTCCATGAACCGGGCGAAGGTCTCGTCGTCCATGGCGTACTTGAAGACGCCCTTCGGCTTTCCCGTGGTGCCGGAGGTGTAGATGATCGCCCCGAGCCCGCCGTTGAACTCGCCATCCCATTCGGGGTGGGCGTCCACGGCCTCGGCCCAGGCGGTGGCACGGGGGATCTCGCGCAGGGCCTGCGCGGTGTCCGGGCAGCTCCGCACGTCCGTGCCCTCCCGGGGAACCACCAGGATCGGCACGTCCGGAAGTACCTCCCGCGCAGCCAACAGGAGGTCGGCGTGGCCGACGATCAGGCGGGGTGCGCTGTCGCCGAGGACGTACTCGAGCTCGTCCGGCTTGTTGTGCCAGTTGAGCGGCACGCTGTAGGCACCGCTGAGGCTCGCCCCGATCGTCGCCTCCAGGAAGGCGAAGTCGTTGCGGAGCAACAGGGCCACGGTCTGCGCCGGCGTGATGCCGTACGAGACGAACGCCGTCGCCGCGCGGGCGCCGCGGGCGCGGACGGAGCCACGCTCGCGCACGCGGCCGTCGATCACGACCGCATCGGTCAGGTTTGCAGGCGTCATCGCCCGCCTCCTCGTCGTCGGGGGTTATCCCGCGGTCGACCCGGGACAGCGGGGACCACGCGTCGAACGGAATCCAGAGTCAAAATGGCGCCTAAGTTGGCGGTAAGTATGGAGGACATCTTGGATCCAATCAAGGCCAGACGACGTCAGCGCCCGCGAAACAGGGGAGCCCTCCGTTCCCGGAACGCGGCGACCCCCTCCTCGTGGTCCGCCGACGCCGACAGGACCGGGACCGAGTCGATCTCCCGCTCCATGGCGGCGGCCAGCGCGGCACGCAGCGACTCGTCGACGGCGCGCTTGGTGTAACCGAAGGACAGCGTCGGCCCCTCGGCCAGCCTGCGGGCGATGCCGTCGACCTCGGCGTCGAACTCCTCGGCGGCGGCCACCCGGTTGACCAGCCCCCACTCCAGCGCATGGTCGGCTGGGACCCGCTCGCCGAGCAGCGCCATCTCCAGCGCGCGGGCCCGTCCGACCGCCGCGGGCAGGAGCGCGGTGATGCCGCCATCCGGCATGAGGCCCACGTCCCGGAAAGCCAGCAGGAAGAACGCCTCCTTCCGGGCCACCAACAGGTCGCAGGCAAGCGCGAACGCCGCCCCGACCCCGACCGCGGGTCCATTGACCGCCGCGACGACCGGCTTGCGCAGCCTGCGCAACGCCGTGACGACCCGGTGCGCCGCGGCGAGCGTCCCGGAGCGGCCGTCCTGATGCTCGATGTCCGCGCCGAGATCCGCCCCCGCGCAGAAGGCCCGTCCCTCCCCCGTCAGCACGACCGCTCTGACGTCGGGATCGGGGTTGGCCGCAAGCAGGTGGTCGACCAGGACGTCGAGCATCGGGGCGGTCACGGCGTTCAGCCGCTGGGGACGCGCGAGGGTCAGCCGCAGCACTCCGTCCTTCAGCTCGGTCGAGACGGTGCTCTCAGAGTTCTCAGGCATGGCTCTCCGTTCCGGTCGGGCCGGTGTCGAGCAGGAGCGAGGCGAGCCGTTCGCGGCTCGCGTCGGCGTCTCCCCACCACAAGGCGGACGCCGTGGCCCGCTTGAAGTAGAGGTGGACGTCCGACTCCCAGGTGTAGCCGATGCCGCCGTGCATCTGCAGGGTGTCGGAAGCGGCCGCCACATACGCGTCCGAGCACCAGGAGCGGGCCATCGCCGCGGCGGCTCCCCGGTCCGGCAGGTCCTCGTCGAAGGCCCGGGCGGCGTACATGACCACCGCGCGAGACGCCTCGACCCCGACGTACATGTCCGCACAAAGATGCTTGAGCGCCTGGAAACGGCCAATCGGGCCGCCGAACTGCTCCCGAGCCTTGAGGTACTCCACGCTGCGTTCGAGGCAGTTCGCGCTGCCCCCGAGCTGTTCGGCCGCGACGGCCACCGCGGCCCGGTCCAGCACCTCGGCGAGGACCGCGGTGCCCTCGCCGACGGCGCCGAGCAGCTCGCCCTCGGCCTCCTGGAGGCGCACCACGGCCAGCCCGCGGGTCTGGTCGAGGGCGGGCAGCGGCTCGGCCGCGACGCCTGCACCCGACCGGACGGCGAACACCGACGGCCCTACGGACGTGGCAGCGACGACGAGCAACAGCTCCGCGATCGAACCGTCCGGCACGTGCGACGCCGTCCCGGTCAGCGACCATCCCGCGGCGGTCCGGCTCGCGGCCACGTCGAGGCGCGACCACTCCCCCTCCGCCGAGGTGCCGACCACGGTCGCGAGCGTCTCCCCCGAGGCGATCCCGGGCAGGTGGCGGTCGCGGGCGGCGTCGTCGGACACCGCGAGCAGGGCGGCGGGCGCCAGCACCGCGCTCGACAGGTACGCGCCCCCGTACAGCGCCCGCCCCTGTTCCTCCAGCACGATCACCTGGTCGGCGAAAGAGGCGCTGAGGCCGCCCCAGCGCTCCGGGACCGCGAGCCCGACGAGCCCGAGGTCCTCGGCGAGGCGCTTCCACACCTCCGGGTCGTGCGGACTCTCCTGCAGCATGCGCTCACGGACCCGGGGCAGGTCCGCTGTGTCGGCGAGGAACCGCCGGACCGTGCTGCGCAGGTCGCGCTGCTCCGCGGTCTCCCGCAGTGGAGTCGCGGTGGCGAACGGGCTGTCCGGCGTCACGGCCACCTCCATGATGCTCATCGGGGCAGGCCGAGCACCCGCTCGGCGATGATGTTGCGCTGGATCTGGGACGTGCCCGCGAAGATCGTGCCGGACCTGGCCGCCAGGAACGAGTCCTGGGTCGTGGTGGTCGGGTAGCCCTCCCCAGCGGGCCGCACGAGGGCCGCGGGCCCTTCCGCGACGAGCTCGGTCTCGGTGGCGTGGCGGTGGAACTCGCTCCAGAAGAGCTTGGTCATCGAGACCATGTCGGCCGAGCCCTCGGGATCGGCCAGCATCCGCTGGGCGAACAGCCGCACGATCGCGGCCTCGGTGTAGGTCTTCGCGACGGCCTGCCGTACGCCGGGCCGGGCGCTCGCCGCTCGGTCGCGCAGCCGGTCCCGCATCCGGGCGTGCTCATGGAGGAACTCGAGCGAAATCGTGGGCAGATTGAAGTCGCGCTCGAAGCCCAGGGTGGTCATGGTGACCCGCCAGCCCTCGTTCAGCCCGCCGATCACGTTGGTGAGCGATGTGCGCGACTCGGTGAGGAACTCCTGCCCGAAGTCCGAGCCGCCGGTCATCTGCACGATCGGACTCAGCTCGACGCCGTTCTCCGGGCCGAAGGGCATCACCACGAACGACAGCCCCTTGTGCTTCGGGGCCGCCGGGTCGGTGCGGCACAGGAGGAACATCATGTTCGCCTCGAGGGCGTGCGAGGTCCACACCTTCTGGCCGGTGATGACCAGCTCGTCGCCCTCGACCACCCCGCGGGTGCGCAGCCCCGCCAGGTCCGAGCCGGCGTCGGGCTCGGAGAACCCCTGGCAGTAGCGGTGCTCACCGGCGATGATCGGCGGCAGCAGCCGGGCCTGCTGCTCCTCGGTGCCGCAGGCGACGATCGTCGGGCCGAGGAGGAACTCGCCCATCCCGCGGTCGATCCGCGGGACCCCGGCCCGGTGCAGCTCCTCCTCGAAGATCGCCTTGTGGACGCGTGTCCAGCCGCGGCCGCCGACCGACTCCGGCCACGACGGGCACACCAGGCCGGCCGCGACGCACCGCTCCTCCCAGAGCCGGTGCTCCGGGGTGTCCCGCGCGGCCTTGTTCGCCGCGATCCAGTTGCCCGCGACCTCGTGGCTGCGCCAGTCGAAGAGCTCCCGCAGGCCGTCCGGTGCGTTGCCCTCGATCCACTCCCGCTGCTCCCGGCGGAACGCGGCGGCCTCGGGCCCGCCGTAGGTCATCGTCGCCATGGTCAGCTGACCTCGAGGACGAACTGCGGAGCGCCGTCGAGCTCGTCGTCCCGAAAGACGACGGTCACCGCCGCACCGACGGCGACCTGCTCCGGCCTCGCGTCGGCGATCCGGGTGAGCAGGCCGGGACCCTCCTCCAGCGCGACGAAGGCCGGGATCGGCGGGCGCTCCTCACGACTCGTCCGCGACACGGTCCAGGAGACGATCCGGCCGCGGCCGGACGCCTCGACGAGGTCGGTCACCGTGCTGTGACAACGCGGGCAGATCGGCCGCGGATAGTGGTGCACCTCGTCGCAGGACCGACAGTGCCCCAGCAGGAGCCTGCCCGCCGGGGAGCGCCACAGGGCCGTGGTGGACGAGGTCTCGGGGAGGGGGATCGTCATGGTCACAGCCTCTCGAGCAGGACGGTCGCACTGGTGTGCCGGGTGCTCAGGTAGCCGCCGGTGCCGTGCACCAGGGCGATGCCGCAGTCGGGCACCTGGACCGCCGGGTGCGCCTCGCCGCGCAGCTGTCGGACCGCCTCGATCATCTTGGTCATCCCGCCGCGGTTGGCCGGGTGGTTGTTGCACAAACCGCCGCCGTCGGTGTTGATCGGCAGGGTGCCGACACCGGCGATGAGGTTGCCGTCCGCGACGAACGCGCCGCCCTTGCCCTTGTCGCAGAACCCGAGGTCCTCGAGCTGCACGACCACCGTGATGGTGAAGCTGTCGTACACCGAGGCGTACCGGACGTCCGCCGGGGTCAGGCGGGCGTCCTCGAACGCTGCCGGGCCCGAGACCGCACCCGCCGAGGTGACGAGGTCCAGCCTGCCGCCGTCGAGGTTCTTGGTGGCCACTCCGCTGCCACGCAGCGTGACCAGCGGCCTGCCGAGCTCCCGGGCGATCTCCGGCCGGGCCAGCACGAGCGCGCCGCCGCCGTCGCTCACCACACAGCAGTCCAGCCGGTGCAGCGGGTCGGCGATCATCGGCGACCCGACGACGTCCTCGACCGTCACGACGTCCCGCAGCATGGCGTTCGGGTTGTGCTGGGCGTGGTGGGAGGCCGCGACCTTCACCCAGGCCAGCTGCTCGGACGTGGTGCCGAACTCATGCATGTGCCGCGTCGCGGACAGCGCGTAGGCCTCGACCGTGCCGAGCGAGTACGGGAACTCGTACGGCACCTCCGGGGACTGCGGATCGGCGAGGTAGGCACCCTCGCCCGCGACCCACGCCTTGGTCCGGGGCTTGCCCGCCAGGGTGACCAGGGCGACGTCGCAGCGGCCGTCCGCGATCGCGCGCGCAGCCTGGGCCGCACCGATGATGTAGGACGAGCCGCCGGTGTCGACCGTGTCGACGTGTCGCGGGCGGATCCCCAGGTACTCCGCCATGGACGCCGGGCCGAGGCCCGGGCTGTCCCCGGAGGTGAAGAACCCGTCGACGTCCCCGAGGCCGAGACCGGCGTCGGCCAGGGCGCCGAGGGCGACGTCCGAGTGCAGTCGCGCGATGGTGTGGTCCGGTGCCTTGCGCATCGGGTGCTCGTAAGCGCCCACGATGAACGAGGTGGGCGTGCTCACGAGCCGGTCACCTCGTGGTCGAAGTACAGGAAGATGATCTCCGCGACCATCGCGGGCTTCGGCGCGCCGTCGATCTCGATCGTCACCTGCGAGGTGACCCGTAACCCGCCGGCCGCCTCGTCGGCGGACAGCACGGTCTCGCGCAGCCGCACCCGGGAGTCGACGGGAACGGGGCTGAGGTAGCGCAGCTTGTTGGAACCGACGTTGACGATTCGCGCGGCGTCCACCGAGTACACCGTGGGCTGCAGCGTGCCCATCAGCGAGAGGGTGAGCATGCCGTGGGCGATCGTGGTGCCGCCCGGGGCCTCGCGTGCCGCCCGCTCGGGGTCGACGTGGATCCACTGGTGGTCACCGGTGGCGTCCGCGAACTTGTCGATGATCTCCTGGGTGATGGTGAACCACTCCCCCGGGCCGAGCTCCTCTCCCTTGGTCTCGGCGAGCTCGCGGGCCGAGCCGAATGCGCGAGGGCTCACGGCTCCCACCGGCCGATCGAACGCAGCCGCTGCTCCGTGCGCCCCGCGATGCCGGGCTCGGTCGGTGTGGCCGTCGACAGGTCGCTGATCTCGTCGTAGCGGTCCGCGATCATCTCCGGGGTGAGCGGCTGCTGCGGGTCGAACTGCACGCCCTCGGTCTCGAAGTAGTGCACTCGGGAGTAGCCGCCCGCCATGGACTGCAGGATCTGCCCGCTGACCGTGCACTCCTCGCTGACCAGGTAGGCCACACCCGGAGAGACGAGCTCGCTGGTGAGGTAGCGGTCGACCGCGGGCGGGTTGAGGCCGTCGGTCATCCGGGTGGCGGCGCCCGGGGAGATCGCGTTGATCCGCACGTTGTTGCGTGCGCCCTCGATGGCCAGGCTGTTCACCAGCCCGACCATGCCCAGCTTGGCGGTCCCGTAGGCGCTCTGCCCGAGGTTGCCGGAGGTGCCTGCGAGGGAGGTGGTCACCACGATGCGCCCGTAGCCCGCCGCATTCATGATCGGCCACGCGGCGTGCGTGCAGTAGACGGTGCCGAGCAGGTGCACCTCCAGCACGGCGCGGAAGTCCGCGAGGTCGACCTTCTTGAAGGTCTTGTCTCGCAGGATGCCGGCGTTGTTGATCAGGATGTCGATGCCGCCGAAGGTGTCGACGGCGGTCTGGATGATCCGGCGGGCCCCCTCCGGGTCGGAGACGCTGTCGTAGTTCGCGACGGCCTCGCCGCCGGCCTCCTTGATCTCCGCGACCACCGTGTCAGCGGGCGAGGCGTCCCCGCCCTCGCCCCGGACACCGCCACCCAGGTCGTTGACCACGACCTTCGCCCCGCGGGAGGCGAGTAGGAGCGCGTGCGAGCGCCCGAGGCCACCTCCCGCACCCGTCACCACCGCGACGCGGCCGGTGAAGTCCATTGGTACACCCTTTCCTCGTTCGGTTCGGGCGATGTCCCCACCACCCGTCGTCCGGTTGTCCGCCGAGCAGTCGCTCCGCGTCGTGAATCCCCGTCAGGGGGAGAGTTCCTGCAGGAACGGCAGCAGGTGGGCGAGCACCGCCCTCGGCGCCTCCTGCTGGATCCAGTGCCCCGCTCCGTCGACGAGGTGCACTCCGCGCACGTCGGTCATGATGGGCAACGGATCCGCGAAGCGGTCCTGATCGCCCACCATGTACCGCGCCGGGTCCGCCGCGCCGCCGATGAACAGGCTCGGCACCTCGACCGTCCGGTCGGCGTAGGGGCGCAGTTGGTCGACGTCCAGCGACTGGGCCCGGTAGCGGTTGAGCGGGCCGCGCAGCCCGCCCTCCTGGAACCGGCTCGCCAGCCAGTGCAGCTCCGTGTCGTCGAACCAGGTGGGGACGCGGATTGGGTCGGGCAGGTCGTCGAGCAGGGTCGTGCGGTCCGCGGGGCCCCGCAGCGGGTTCGGCGTGCCCGGTGCGCGGTCCCCCGCCATCGCGTGCACGAAGCGGCGCAGGAACCGTGCCGGGTCGGCCTCCAGCTCCGCCTCCGCCCGCCCGGGCTCCGCGAAGTACGACATGTAGAAGAAGGCGTCGCCGTAGACCGAGGCGAAGCGCTCGAACGGGTCCGAGGTCGGCGGCCGGGACGCCGGTGCCGACAGCCCGACGACCGCGCGCACCTCGGCGGGGAAGATCAGTGCCGCACCGTATACCTGCGGTGCACCCCAGTCGTGGCCGACGAGCACCGCGGGCGACCCCCCGAACTCGTCGACGACGGCGAGGATGTCCGCGGCCAGCTCACGGATCGTGTAGGCGGAGACCGGCCACGGCTTGTCCGAGCCCCCGTAGCCGCGGACGTCCACCGCGACGGCCCGGTAGCCGGCTTGCGCGAGCGCGGGCAGGACGTACCGCCAGGACCGCCAGCTCTCCGGGAACACGTGCACGAGGACGACGAGCGGGCCCTTCCCCGCAGCGACCACGTGCAGCATGTTGTCCGCGGCACCGCGGACGTGGTGGTGCTCGAGCGGGAAGCCGCCCGTCCCCGGCCGCGTCGATTCCAGCGCGATCATCTCGCTCACGTCAGTCACCTCTCAGGACCGGGCGGAGGGCGTCGAGGACGTCCGCGCTCTCGATGGTGGAGGGGACCGGCTCGTCGAGGCCGTCGGCGATGCCGCGCATGGTCTTGCGCAGGATCTTCCCGCTGCGGGTCTTGGGCAGCGCCGGGACGACGGCGATCTCCTTGAGCGAGGCCACCGCGCCCACCTGGTCCCGCACCATCTGCACCAGCTCGGTGCGCAGCTGGTCGGGATCGGGGTCGACGCCTGCTTTGAGGACCACGAACCCGCGCGGGATCTGGCCCTTCATCTGGTCGGCCACGCCGATGACCGCGCACTCGGCCACGTCCGGGTGGGAGGCGAGGACCTCCTCCATCCCGCCGGTGGACAGCCGGTGCCCGGCGACGTTGATGACGTCGTCGGTGCGGCCCATCACGAACACGTAGCCGTC